>NZ_JAWVAV010000058.1:0-12657 GCF_033599315.1 Acinetobacter sp. OYA S30 | reverse complement strand
TTTACCAAATTTGGAGGCGGAGGTCGGAATCGAACCGGCGTCCACGGAGTTGCAGTCCGCTGCATGACCACTCTGCCACCCCGCCTGCATTTGGTGATGCACATATTAGCAACCTTTACAAAAAAAACAATACTGTTTTGAGCGAAGATGCACATAAAAACAACATCTAGAATAAAATTGTCGAAATTATCATGTATTATTGGCACATTAAATTCATGTCTACCTTGGAGATGTGCTGTGGCATTGGTTTTAGACGGTCGTGCATTAGCAAAGCAAATTGAAGAAAATTTGTTGGTACGTGTTGAAGCTTTAAAAGCGAAAACAGGTCGTACCCCAATTTTAGCGACTATTTTGGTTGGGGATGATGGTGCTTCTGCAACTTATGTACGTATGAAAGGGAATGCCTGCCGCCGAGTAGGTATGGATTCATTAAAAATCGAATTACCACAAGAAACCACAACAGAACAATTATTAGCTGAAATTGAAAAGCTTAATGCCAATCCAGATGTTCACGGTATTCTTTTACAGCATCCAGTTCCTGCACAAATTGATGAGCGCGCATGTTTTGATGCGATCTCTTTAGCAAAAGATGTAGATGGCGTAACTTGCCTTGGTTTTGGCCGTATGGCAATGGGTGAAGCTGCATATGGTTCAGCGACTCCTGCTGGCATTATGACGATTCTTAAAGAAAACAATATCGAAATTGCTGGCAAACACGCGGTTGTAGTTGGTCGTTCAGCAATTTTAGGTAAACCAATGGCAATGATGTTGTTACAAGCAAATGCGACAGTAACGATTTGTCATTCGCGTACACAAAACTTACCTGAGCTTGTGAAACAAGCTGACATTATTGTTGGTGCTGTAGGTAAAGCTGAACTTATTCAAAAAGATTGGATTAAACAAGGTGCAGTTGTTGTAGACGCTGGTTTCCATCCACGTGATGGCGGCGGTGTAGGCGATATTCAATTACAAGGTATTGAAGAAATTGCTTCTGCTTATACACCAGTACCAGGTGGTGTTGGTCCAATGACCATTACAACTTTGATTCGTCAAACTGTAGAAGCTGCTGAAAAAGCTTTAGGTTAATTTAGTTTATTCACGGCAGCATCCTACCGTTTAACGAAAATGTTAGGAGCTCGTATGTTACTTTTCTTTCGGGATGAGTAGCGAATGCTACGCAAGACCAAAACGGTTGCACTAATTAAAGCAGTGGAATTGAACTAACGTATTTTTAGTAACTAGCCACTATCATGCTTTAAGCTACTGTTTTAGTCTTGCTCGTTATGCAGATGATCAAATAGTAATTATAAATTGTTGAGCTTATTTATGAGCTGCACCTTTCAACTGTCCAAAGCCCCTGAACATTTACTTCAAGCCTTACATGAAGTCATTCCTCATTGTGAATTAATGGCACAACAGTTGCCAGAAACTCCAATTTCTTTATGGTTGATTCCACCTGTTTTTCCAACTGATCGATTGGATGACGAAGTTATTCGCCGTATTTGGAATGACACGCCGTATTGGATTTTCTGTTGGGCATCAGGCTTGGCGATGGCTCAGTGGATACTTGCAGAGCCGCACCATGTTAAAGATAAAGTGGTGTTAGATTTCGGAGCAGGTTCTGGTGTAGTGGCAATTGCTGCAAAAATGGCAGGAGCAAAACGCGTAATCTGCTGTGATATTGATCAGGTCAGTTTAAATGCTTGCCGTGAAAATGCTTTACTTAATGATGTAGAACTCGAATATTTGGATGATTTATATAAGGCTGAACAAGTCGATGTTTTACTTGCTGCCGATGTGTTATATGACCAATGTAATCGCTTTTTCTTAGACGAATTTTTAAAATTTGCACCTGAAGTATGGGTAGCAGATAGCCGTGTTAAAAATTTTAGTCATCCAAAATATGAAAAAATTGAAGAAAGAAGTGCAACAACTTGGCCAGATCTGGATGAGGCGAAAGAATTTAGAAATGTAAGTTTTTATAAGACGCTGTAAGAGAACAGCGTCTTTTTTTATATTATGAACAAGTATAACGAACGACTTTTAATGTACTTGGACGTGCTTCAAGTGCTTGGCGTGTCGCATAATCTTCACCATTATTTAAGCTAGGTGTATTTGATAAGCCAAAAGAAGCGCGGGTTTCACCTAGTTGAATTCCGTAATGCTCATCTTTAGCTGGATTAGGAATTTCATTGATGCTTAAAATTGATAATTTATAAACTTTCTGAGCACCTAACACATTTTGACAAGCACGTTGCAATTTACGCTCATCAAGTTGCTGGTTACTACGACCAGCTAAAGTGTAAGCTAAAGTCGCTGAAGTTTTTGTTTGGTTTTCAATCTGGTAGCCAGTTGAACCATTATATTGTCGAGGCGTAGTCTGACATGCAGTTAAAATGAACATACTACTTAATGCCAAACATAGAATACTTTTATTCATCAGTATCGTCCTTATTTTCTTATATGAAGTATCTCATAAAATAGAAACGTTGTTGGAGCTTATTCACTAAGTTAGAGCTAACATTCACTTATGATATTAGCTCTAATTGAAGGATTTTAATGTTCTTTAATTTTTGAATGATGCTTGGTGTCTTTCATGAAGATATAAATCAGCAATGAAATGAAAATCATGATACTGACGTAAATAAAGAACCAAGATTCGTGCCCGGCTTCTTTAAAACTTAATGCAAAAAACTCGGCTGTACCACCAAATAAAGTATTCGCAATTGCATAAGGTAATGCGACACCTAAAGCTCGAATATGTGCAGGGAAAAGTTCAGCTTTCACTACAGCATTAATTGATGTGTAGCCGGTTACCATAACCAGTCCACCTAAACATAGCCAGAAAGCAGTCCAGTAGTTATGCGTGTTTGCAAGTGTATCAAACAAAATATAAGTGAATAAAACACCTGTGACCCCGAAGGCGATCATAAGCGGTTTACGGCCAATCCGATCTGATAAGGCACCTGCCAATGGCTGTAAGCACATAAAGATGAATAAGGCTAAAGTGGTAATTTGAGTAGCCTCAGGCTTGGTAAAACCAGAAGTATTCACTAAATATTTCTGTAAATAGGTGGTGTAAGTATAAAAAGCTAAAGTACCGCCAGCAGTTAGGAATAATACAGTGAAGGCCTCTTTAGGATAATGTTTAAATAAAGCAAACATTCCTGATTTCGGCTGATCTGTTTCTGCTTGAGCGTTTTTAAAGGATTGAGTTTCCAATAAGCCACGACGAATACGGAACACTACAATAGCTAAAAGGGCTCCGATGAAAAACGGAACACGCCATCCCCAGTCATGCAGTTGTTCTTCGGTGAGTATCATTTGCAAGATGAGTAGTACGCATAAAGCTGTAAGCTGTCCTGCAATTAAAGTGACATATTGGAAGCTTGAGAAAAAACCACGACGATCTTTTTCTGCCATTTCACTTAAATACGTTGCACTTGCGCCATATTCACCGCCTACACTTAAGCCTTGAATTAAACGTGCAATAACCAAAAGCAATGGAGCAAATACGCCAATACTTTCGTAGGAAGGTGTAACTGCAATCAGTAGCGAACCGATACACATTAAAGTAACGGAAAGCGTAAGGCCCGCTTTACGTCCTTTACGGTCAGAATAGATCCCCATAATCCATGCGCCAATGGGACGCATAAGGAAACCCACTGCAAAAATAGCTGCAGCTTGAAGAAGTTGAGCGGTTTGACTTCCTTTTGGGAAAAATGCATGAGCAAAATAGAGCGTAAATGCGGCATATACATACCAGTCGTACCATTCGACAAGGTTACCGGCAGAACCGCCCAAAATTGATTTTAGACGGGTTTTTGTATCTAAATTAGAGTGTGGAGTTGTTGCGGTAGAAGGTTGATCAACCATGATTCGCTCCATGTTTCGCTTGGGTTGAATGCTAAAAAAGAGAAGATTTATTCCGTTTTTACATATTATCTACAGGAGTATTTCACTTTATTTTTTTTATGTCTGTAAAACAATGTTTATTATTTAAGCAAAGGAATAAGTTGAATATTTATGTGATTTCAAATTAGCCGATCAGCATATTTTTATCTTCTAATTTCAATATTTTTCTTATTACTTTTTTCCATGCAGTAAAAAATTGATAAAGAATGGGTAATGTTTGGACGAAGAAACCCTATGCCACTTAAAAATAATGATATATTCCAAAGAAAATTTTAAATAAATACAGTTAGGCATGATGTTTTTGCATTGTGGGCTAGATGTGTGTGGAAAATGAAAGGGACATTCAGATGTCAAATTGCCCGAAAAAATATATTGTCGCTTTTGATCAGGGAACAACAAGCTCAAGAGCAATTGTTTTAGATCATGATGCGAACGTTGTCAGTATTGCTCAAAGAGAATTTACCCAGATTTACCCTCAGCCAGGTTGGGTTGAGCATGATCCTATGGAAATTTGGGCAACTCAAAGTGCTGTATGGGTCGAAGCATTGGCTCAAGCTGGCATAAAGAGTGAACAAGTTGCGGCAATTGGAATTACAAACCAACGGGAAACCACTATTGTCTGGGACAAAAAAACAGGAAGGCCTATTTACAATGCGATTGTTTGGCAAAGCCGACAAACAACGGAAATATGCAATCAATTGTATAAAGCAGGTTGGCAAGAATATATCCGTAAGACCACCGGTTTAGTCATTGATCCATATTTCTCGGCCACAAAAATTAAATGGATTTTGGATCATGTTGAAGGCAGCCGTGAGCGTGCTGAGCGGGGAGAGTTATTATTCGGTACGGTGGACACTTGGCTCATTTGGAAACTAACTAATGGGGCCGTCCATGTCACTGATTTTACCAATGCATCTCGAACCATGCTGTTTGATATCGAAAAGCTTGAGTGGGATGAAAAGCTTTTACAAGCTTTAGACATTCCTAGAGCAATGTTGCCGGAGGTTCGTAGTTCATCTGAGGTTTATGGGTATACACATACCATTAGTGGACAAGAAGTAGGGATCCCAATTGCCGGAATCGCGGGTGATCAGCAGGCTGCGCTTTTTGGTCAAATGTGTGTTGAGTCGGGACAGGCTAAAAATACCTACGGTACCGGCTGTTTTCTACTCATGAATACGGGTAAAAAGATTGTCCGTTCAGAGCATGGATTACTTACAACTATTGCCTGTGGTGCGAGTGGTGAGGTGAACTATGCCTTAGAGGGCGCCGTATTTAACGGTGGTTCTTGCGTACAGTGGTTACGCGATGAATTAAAGGTTATTAAGAATGCTAAGGATTCCGAGCTTTATGCAACACGTGTAAAGGATAATAATGGTGTATATGTAGTACCTGCTTTTACCGGATTAGGAGCACCATATTGGGACCCGACAGCACGCGGCGCAATTTTTGGTCTGACACGTGGGGCTAGTATTGAACATATTATTCGCGCAACTCTAGAGTCTATAGCCTTTCAAACTCGAGATGTTTTAGACGCCATGCAACAAGATGCAGAAGAAGAGCTTCGTACACTCCGTGTTGATGGAGGAGTAACGGAAAATAATTTCTTGATGCAATTTCAGGCCGATATTTTAACGACACCGGTAGAGCGTCCAATAATGAAAGAAACTACAGCATTGGGTGCAGCTTTCCTGGCAGGGTTGGCAACTGGTTTTTGGCAAGATCTTCATGAGTTAAGAAATAAATCTGCCATAGAAAAGGTTTTTGAACCGAAAATGCCTTCTGAACAAGCTGAACTCATTTATCAAGGTTGGCTAAAAGCAGTTAAGCGTAGTCAAAGTTGGGCAGAGGATTGAGCTGTTTCTTAACTATTTGATTCAATAGTAGGGTAGTCAGTGAATAGTTAAATACTAGAGGATGCAAAATTGATTATTCTACTTTTTTGATTGTTGTTTCATCAATTTGATGTTTTAATTTTTATAAGATCAACAATAAAAAGAACATGAGAAATGAAAGTACAACCTAATGATTATTCAAAAATATATGATATTGCTGTAATTGGTGGCGGTATTAATGGTGTTGGTATTGCCAATGATGCAGCAGGGCGCGGATTATCGGTATTTTTATGTGAAAAAGATGATTTAGCCAGCCATACCTCATCTGCTAGCAGCAAATTAATTCATGGCGGCCTACGTTATTTAGAACATAAAGAATTCAGGCTGGTCAGAGAAGCATTAGCAGAGCGTGAAGTATTGCTAGCTAAAGCGCCACATATTATTAAACCAATGCGTTTTATCATGCCTCATCGACCCCATTTACGCCCTGCATGGCTAATTCGAGCAGGTCTATTTTTTTATGATCATTTGGGAAAAAGAGAAAAATTATTAGGATCAAATCTCATTTATTTCAAAGAAGACAGCCCTTTAAAACCAGCGATAACACGTGGTTTTGAATATTCTGACTGTACTGTAGATGATGCGCGTCTTGTGGTGTTAAATGCACTACAAGCTAAAGAGAAAGGGGCAAAAGTCGTTACACGTACACGTTGTGTTAAGGCTTATAGACAACAGGAATTGTGGCATCTGGAGTTACAAAGCGGAGCTGAGTTTTATCAGATACGTGCGAAAGCTATTGTAAATGCGGCGGGACCTTGGGTTGAAGAAATTATTAGTGAAAACCTGGGATTAAGTTCGCCTTATCAAATTAGGCTTATACAAGGAAGTCATATTGTTGTGCCAAAATTATATGACTGCCATAAGGCCTTTATTATGCAAAACGAAGATCGACGGATCGTTTTTGCAATTCCTTATTTAGAAAAATATACCCTCATTGGTACAACAGATCAGGAATACACAGGTGATCCACAAAAAGTAGAGATTACTGATGTGGAAATTGATTACCTTTTGACAGTGACAAATTCACATTTTAAAAAGCAGTTGACGCGAGCTGATATTGTAAGTCAGTACTCGGGTGTGCGTGCTTTATGTGATGATGAGTCGGATAATCCATCTGCAATTACACGCGACTATACTTTGGCTCTACAGGCAGAAGATAAAACCACACCATTGCTCTCAGTGTTTGGGGGCAAGATTACAACTTACCGAAAGTTAGCCGAAGCTGCTTTAGAACATCTGGCTCCTTTTTTTAATGACATGGCAGAGGAGTGGACTGCAGATGAAGCATTACCTGGCGCCGAAAACTGGACCACACTAGATGATTTAATCAATCAGATTAAAACACGTGTAAGTAGAATTTCTGACGCACTTGCCAACCGTTGGGCTCATGCATATGGCACAAGAGTGTGGAATATGCTTAAAGAGCGAAATGCTATAGAACAATTGGGTCAACATTTTGGCCATGATTTGTTTGAGTGTGAAGTCAGATATTTGTGTGAATATGAATGGGCTCACACAGCAGAAGATATACTTTGGCGCAGATCTAAATTAGGTTTGGCATTTGATGAAAAACAGGTAAAAGTTTTAGAAGCCTATTTATCAGAACGTCGATTAAAAGACGATGCCGCATAATAAAAAAGGTCGCACATGGCGACCTTTTTTATATAGAGCAATTAGAAGCCAGTTTTTACAGCTTCAAGTAAAGCTGCTTGACGTTCTTTTAATGCTTTAGGTAAGCGTTCGCCAAGTTTATTGAATAACTCAGTGTGGCTTTCAATTTCAGTAACCCACTGGTCTTTATCTTGATTTGTGATGAGGTCAAATTGTTCTTTAGTGAACTCAGTACCTTCCCAATTCAAGTCTTCATATGTTGGAACAAAACCGATAGGTGTTTCAACAGCGTTCGCACGACCTTCACAACGATCAATGATCCACTCAAGAACACGCATGTTTTGACCGAAACCAGGCCATACGAAGTTGCCTTCAGCATCACGACGGAACCAGTTTACATTGAAGATTTTTGGTAATTTGTTGCCAGAAGCTTCAGCTTTTTCACTTACTTTCGCACCAAGGTTTAACCAGTGGTCAAAGTAGTCAGCCATGTTATAGCCAGCAAATGGAAGCATCGCGAATGGGTCACGGCGAACAATACCTTGTTGACCAACAGCAGCAGCAGTAGTTTCAGAACCCATAGTTGCCGCTTTATATACACCGTCAACCCAGTCGAAAGCTTCAGAAACTAAAGGTACTGTATCTGCACGACGACCACCGAAGATGAATGCAGAAATTGGAACACCTGCTGGGTTTTCCCAATCAGCGTCGATAGATGGACATTGACCTGCTGCAACAGTGAAACGAGCATTTGGATGTGCTGCTTTTTCGCCGTTTACGTGAGGTTGACCTTTCCAGTTAGTTAAGTTTGCTGGAACTTCTTTAGAAAGACCTTCCCACCATACTTGACCATCGTCAGTTACTGCTACGTTTGTATAGATAACGTCTTTGTGAAGAGTTGCCATACAGTTCGGGTTAGTTTTGGTATTTGTACCAGGTGCTACACCGAAGAAACCAGCTTCAGGATTAATCGCATATAAGCGACCATCTTCACCTGGTTTAATCCAAGCAATATCGTCACCTACAGTTTCGATTTTCCAACTTTCATAACCTGCTGGTGGAATTAACATTGCAAAGTTTGTTTTACCACAAGCAGACGGGAATGCAGCAGCGATGTAGTGTTTTTCACCTTGAGGGTTAGTTACACCAAGAATAAGCATGTGTTCAGCTAACCAACCTTGTTCGCGTCCCATGACAGAAGCGATACGAAGAGCTAAACATTTTTTACCAAGTAACGCGTTACCGCCGTAACCAGAACCGAAAGACCAGATTTCGCGAGTTTCTGGGTAATGAACGATATATTTCTCTGGGTTACAAGGCCAAGCAACATCTTTTTGACCTTCAGCAAGTGGAGCACCTACTGTATGTACACAAGGAACAAACTCGCCATCTGTACCTAATACGTCATAAACTGCTTTACCCATACGTGCCATTTTGCGCATGCTAACAGCTACATAAGGAGAGTCAGTTAACTCGATACCAATGTGAGCAATATGGCTACCTAAAGGACCCATAGAGAAAGGAACAACGTACATGGTACGGCCTTTCATTGAACCTTCAAATAAACCATTTAATTTTTCACGCATAACAGCTGGATCTTCCCAGTTGTTTGTCGCACCAGCATCTTCTTTATTTTGAGAGCAGATGTAAGTACGATCTTCAACACGCGCAACGTCAGATGGGTCAGAATTTGCAAGATAAGAACCAGGATGTTTTTCTTGGTTTAATTTCTGCATGGTGCCGTTAGCGATCATCAAGTCGATTAGACGTTGATACTCTTCTTCGCTTCCGTCACACCATTCGATTTTTGCTGGTTTGGTTAAGTTTGCAATTTCTTCAACCCATGCTATAAGCTTAGGATGACGAACGAATTCTGGTGCGTTCACTGTGGTCATGGTGAGGCCTATTCAAAATATGTACAACGTACAAGTCATTCATTGGGATACAATGAAAGATCAAATAAAAAAGTGGCTGTATTAAAGCATAAAATCATAAAAAAAATAAGACTAAAGACTAACTAGCAGATATTTGGAGTTTTCTTTATTTTTTAATGAAAATCATATGTTTATATGTTTTTATAAGGTTTTTGCTTTTATATTTTTATGTTATATGTATGTTATTTATCTAAATTATTTTGTTTAAAATCAATTAGTTAGGCTTGAAAAATTTTTTTGAGAATTATTATTGATTATACAAATGAAGCTCATTCAAAATTTACATAAAGAGACTTTTAATAGGCGATTTTATATACAAAATAGAATAAAGAACTGACTTTACGATAATAAAATGCGGCCTTTGAAACCTCTTTCAATCATCTATAACGAAAAATCAGGATTTCATGCTTCAAAACATGAAGACGTCTATGAGCAGCTCATGACTGTATTTACAGAATATGGTTTTGAAATACAAGTATTTGAATTAAATGAAAATACATTATTTGATGATTTGATAAATAATGTTATTCATCGACATTCACAAAATGAAAATACAGGAGTGGTTGTTGCGGCAGGAGGAGATGGTACTTTAAATGCGGTTGCAACTAAACTTAAAAATACTTCTATTCCCATGGGAATTCTGCCTTTAGGGACTTTTAATTATGTTGCTAAAGTTTTAGAGATTCCGTTAGACCTTTTAGAGGCAGCAGAGGTTATTGCAACAGGTAAACCTAGGTCAGTACATGTAGCAGTTATTAATGATCATATTTATCTAAATAATGCCAGTTTAGGTTTATATCCTCTTTTTATCAAAAAACGCGAACTCTACAATAAATATTTAGGAAGACTGCCTTTACATGCCTATACCTCAGCTTTAGATGTTTTATTGAGAGAAAATAAATCAATGAAGCTTTCTATAACTGTAGATGGCAAGAAATACCCAGTTAAAGCGCCGCTTATTTTCTTTGGAAATAACCAATTGCAACTATGTGATATGAAGCTCAGAATTGCAGAATGTGCAGCACAGGGAAGAGTCGCTGGAGTTGTAATTACAAAAAGTGATAAGCTGAGTTTACTAAATATGCTTTGGCAATGGGTTCAAGGTAAAGTTGAAGATGCACAAGATGTATATAGTTTTTGTGCTGATCATGTCATTGTTGAATGTGCAAAGAAAACCAAACTCACCGTGGCCTTAGATGGAGAAATCATAGAGATGAAACCTCCTTTAAATTTCACTGTAGAAAAAAATGCTTTAAATATTATGGTGCCGAATGTTACTACATCTGTCTGATTTACACTTTGGGACAGAAAAAAAAGAGTGTTTAGAGGCAATAAGAGATTTTTGTATTCAGCAACAGCCTGAAGTGATTGTTGTGAGCGGCGATATTACTCAACGCGCCAAATATGAACAATTTTTTAAATGTCGACAGTATTTAGATAGTCTCAATATTCCTTATCTTGTGGTGCCTGGTAACCACGATATACCTTTGTATCATGTCTGGAACCGTTTTTTTTCTCCATTTACCCGTTATCGATATTTTTTTGGTGAATTAGAGCCGACTTTAGAAACTGAACATTTTTATATTGTTGGGGTGAATAGTATACGTCGTCGTTATCATACGCGTGGGCATATTTCGATTGAACAAATTCAAGCTACTTATGAGCGTTTAGACAGGGGACCTAAAAATAAAATAAAGCTAGTTGTTTTTCATCAACCTTTTTATACGCCCCCTGATAATAAGCATGGAATAAAAGATTGTCCGGTTCTGGGTAAAATCGCTTTAGAAAAGTGGAGTACAACTGGTCTATTTGGAATGTTACATGGGCATCTCCATAAAACAGCTATATATGATTTAACTCAGATTTATTCTTTAAAAATAGATCATCCTATTTTTGATATACATGCAGGTACAGCAACTTCTACTCGTTTATATCATCATAATCCAAATAGCTTTAATACAATTTCAAATGAAGGAAAAATTCAGCATTATTGGTTTAATTACGATTTAAAGATTTTTCAATTAATTTAATTTATAAAAATTCTATAAGACACTTAACTTATGAGTAGATTGATAAAATTTTATCCATTACAATGCTTAAGCTAAAAATTCTATATATGGGGAATAGGAAAACATTTTAAATGTTTTATCATTTTAAAAAATAATATTAATGCATAAAAAGATTTTGACTATATAAAAAGCCGTGCTTTTTAACTAGCTACAATATGGATTTAGTTTTTTATGTTCTTTAATAATATTTTATTAAAATGAGTCTCTATTTGTCTTAATATTTTAGAAAAACTTAATAATTATTTGAAATTTCATGGTGGAAAAATGGTACAAGTATCATTAATGGCAAATAATGCTTCAAAAAATAATACAGTTGATATTAATGTTGGCCAAACAAAAAATATTGTAATAGATCCGAAGGTAATCGCAAAAATTGATATTAATCCAGAAAGAATTGCTTCAATAACAAGAGATGGTAATAGTGCGGTTATTCATCTAAAAGATGGGACTGAAATTGTTTTAGAGAACTTTTTTATTAGTGAAAATCCACAAATTCTTTTAAATGAAGGGCAGACTTATTGGACTGCTAATTTAGCTGAAGATGCTACAGGACAGACCACTGTTAATTATTTAGAATTAAAAGAGATACCAAAATATATAGATGCTTCATCTTCTGTACCTATCTGGTCTTGGGTTGTTAGTGCTTTAGCTGGCGCAGGGACAGTTGCATTATTATCTCAGCAAGACGCCAAAGATAAAACACCTCCGGAACCAGGTAAATTGTCTTTCCAAAATCTTTTAGATTCAGGGGAGTTAACACAAGATCAGATCACGAATGATAACAAGTTTAATTTAAAACTCAGCGGACAGGAAAAGGGAAGTAGCGTAACGTATTTAATCTCTACCGATGAAGGTAAAACCTGGCAAGAGACGACATTAAATCAAAAAGATTTAGCTGACGGTATTTATTTTTATAAAGCTGTAGTGACAGACGCAGCTGGCAATACCTCGGAAACGGCTGTACAAAAAGTGGTTGTGGATACTACCGCTCCGCAAGCAGGTGAACTGACTTTATCTGACTTGAGTGATACAGGTGTTTCAGCAACAGATCAGATCACGCAAGATAAAAACTTCAATTTAAAGCTTGAAGGACAGGAAAGCGGCAGCCGAGTAACATATTTAGTTTCCACCGATGAAGGAAAAACTTGGCAGGAAACCACAATAGCCCAAAAAGATTTAACTGATGGTATTTATCAATATAAAGCTGTAGTGACAGACGCTGCCGGCAATACT
>NZ_JAWVAV010000057.1:0-13991 GCF_033599315.1 Acinetobacter sp. OYA S30 | reverse complement strand
GTCGGTGCAGTCGGTGCAGTCGGTGCAGTCGGTGCAGTATTTAATTTTTCTTGGACATGTTGTTCCAGTTTTTTCGGTAAATTTTTAGTTTGTTCTTTTTCTTTAGATGTTTTTTGTACAGCATCTACTATAGGTTGATTCTGCTGAGTTTGTGGTTTTTTTTCCTCTATTTTAGGGATAGGTTGTTTTTTCTGATCAATTCTTTTACTTGGTACAATCATAGGCCGCCCATCTGGCCCAATAATTGTATAAAAACCGTCTGCATAAGATACAGAAATACTTGCTATCGCAACGCATAAAGTTGTGATAGCAAATTTAGGGCTAAACATCCATTTATATAGTCTTACCATTTCGTTCTATAGCTCAAACCAAGTACTGTAACTTTGGTATTAGTTTTCACATCCAAACCAGCGTATGGGTTTAATAAGATATTATCGACACCACATTTATTCGATAATGTACTCGTACAAGCTGGAATATTGTCACGACTACGTAGGAAACCGACTGAAAGATCTAGATCTGTATCCGCATCAAAACGATAACCCACGCCGAGACCAAATAATTGCGCATTATTAATTGGGACCATGGTATTACGTTTATCATCAGGAATAGCACTAGCACGCGGTTCATAACCTGCACGTAATTTCAAACGATCTGTTGCGGAATACTCTAAACCAATACCCCAACTCCATGGGGAAGTAAACTTCAATGGTAATGCCAAGGAGTTATCAGTCACATTATTAGATAGTAATTTTGCAACTTTAAGTAATGAAATCTGGCGATCAAATTCAAATTTAAATTTATCCCATGCTGAATAGTCAGTCCATCCAACATCTAAGTTCAATTGTAAATCTGGCAATATCTTATATTTAATACCCGCCTGAAAATGGGCTGGATATTCTAAATCCATTGCTACTAAGCCTGACTCAATATCAGGAACATAACCTGGCAACCCAAGAATTCTAGCTAAAATTTGACCCGTAGCAGATGAGTTAAGTCCTGACACAAGTTGCTGAGGCGCTTTGGCATTATCAATCATATATTTGCCTTTTAAACGCATCTTGGCAGAGCTCTGGTATACCATACCAAACCCAAAATTATCTGTTGGTTCCCAAAGCAATCCTAAGTTGTAACTTGGGCTTAAAGATTGTTCTAATGAAACCTGTAGTGCTCCCATCTTACCAAATGGATTCATACCTTCTTGTGTGTTACAAATCCCAAATAATAGTAAGTCGGTGATCATGTCACTATTATTTTTAAAAGGTTTACAAACCACCTCATCAACCATACGTAATACCCCTATCATCTCATTAGGGAAACGTAAGTCGGTTTTTAATGCAAGGGCGTTATATGACATCCCTACAGAAGCGCCAATCGATAAATGATCATTTACCTGATAACCAAAAGATGGTGATAAATAGGTGATCCGCTCAACAGCAACTTGCTGACCCATGTAGTTACCAGGGTTTCCATTTTCAGCTCCAAATCCTGCAACCAACGGTGCATACACGGCTGTTGCATAGGTTACTTTTGATCCTGGTGGCTTATAGGCAATTCCTGCTGTAGGGGCAACTAGTGGATAACCAGCTCCGAGATCTACCATTTTTTTAAGAATAGGTACATACAGGCTCGCGTACTCCACATCACCGTGAACAGAGTCTTTAAAATCTGTACAAATATTGGCTGAAACTTCTGGGCCATCATTACAAACAATCGGGTCATCTGAATAACCAAAAACGTTATATCCAGGCGGTGCTGAGAATTCTCTTTGAATATCAAAGTTTGCAAGAATCCCTTGTACATCTGTTTGCAACCCATCAATTTTTGCTAAAGCTGCAGGGTTAAAATGAACTGCACTAATACCAGGAGGGTCTGCAGTTACTGCATTCCCCATGGATAAGGAGCGAATATCAACAGCTAGGTTTTGTCCTAATTGAGCATTGGCAAAGCTAGAAAAACCGGAGATAACAATTGCCGCCGTTAAAGGACATAATTTAGGATATTTCACCTGCATATCTCCTTATTTTTGTTTTTTATTAAAACCTAAAATATCTAACGGAAATGACAAGCCAAGTGAAACATCTGGCGCATCTTCAGTTAAACCAAAGCCAACAGTACCGTTAACAATTGTTTCAGGTGAAACACGTACGCCTAACGCAAAAGCCATCATGGCACTGCTCTGGTCTGGAGATTTATAAGATTCACCACTTGTAAACTGAAACTCGGAATTAAAGTTAAAGCTCTGTTGATATGACATCGTTAAAGACACGTCATAGTTAAATGAATATGCAAAGCCGAAAGAAAAGCCACCGCTAATTCCTGGATCAAAAGATTCTAAAGTACGATTATTACCACGTACCTGATTTAAACCAGACTCCTTAAAACCATAATTAGCAGATATGGAAGCGAATAACACAACAGGATCAATATACTTACGGGTACTGGCTCCTAACCCAACTGAATAATAACCTTTACCTGTTGAAAGCTCTTCTGAACCAACCTCATAAGGGCTATCACCTGTTTTAGTTGATACGCTACCAAAAAGAACGAGTGGTAAACGCCCTTGCTTTAATGGAAAAGGTTCCCAACGCGCACCAAAAGAAATATCACCTAACCCAGCTGTAGTTGAATCACTAGCGATATCAGATTTAGCAACTAAAGGTAATGTTGCCGAAAGTGTTAAATTATCCAAAACACCATATTGTGCTGTAAAACTATTTGTTAATGTATGTTGAGCATCTTCCCTGATTCTTAAACGGCTGATTCGTGAGTTATCGTCTGCTAATGCCAAGTCCAATATACTATCCCGATAATAAGTATAATCAATATCATAATAAGAAGAGATTACGCCCTTCTTAATCAAAGAATATTGGCGCTCATTTGAAGTAAAAACTTCTTGTAGGTTAGTCTCTTGGCTAGCATCACCTTCTTTTTTCTGTAATGCACTTGCAGCTTGATGTGCCTCACTATTAGACCCTGGCGCCACCCCGTTAGTATCCATTATATTGGAAGTTGGTGTATCACTATTGTTGGTGGCCGAACTAGTAGCTGCTGAAAATTCAGCGCTTTCCGTTTCCTCTGCTACAGTTTGATTTAAGCCAGATACTTGCGCTTGTTGCACTTGATCTTCAGCATAGATTGTCCCTGTAATGGCACTCATACTTAAGGCCAACACACTCATCTTCATCCAAAGTTTATTCATGTTTTTCCCACCCAATTTATTTATTTTATTAACTTTAAATTCGACTATTTACGCTTGTAATAAAGACGCATATAAGTTTCTATTGGCTTTCCATAAGTTGGCGATTTGTCATCATCATCTAAGACACGCCTCATCGTAGAAGCCTTATTTGCTAAACGGTCATAATTAAACGTCGGGTATTGCACATCAACAAAAGCATATCTATTGACTGTTGCATCCTCTACATGGCGCATATCTGCATCTTTTAGGGCCAGTAGGTCTTTACGCTGAGATTCAGGAACTGAAATTACAAATAACGTATTATTATCCCAAATTTCCTTAAAACGATTTTCGTCAAAACTGATATTCCCTAAAGCTGGATCAGCTACATATACTCGTCCATCTTTATAAGCTTTATATACGACAAAATGTTTAAAACCAGCATATGAAATCGGAACAATTGCAGGTTGACCGAGTTTAACTAAATCAGAAAACTCCCCTCGGTAACCACCACTCTCTAAGCCAATTGCTGTGACAAAGCGTTTCATATCAAGTAGCGAAAAGCTTCGGCGTTCAATAATACGTTGATATTCGCCATACTGCAGCAAACCACTCATTGTTTGCTGTTCAGTTAAACTTGTTCCAACATAGCCGTTTAATAAAGTCGTAAGCGCAGCAGATCCACAACTATAATCGTAGGCTTGCCGAACAATACCACGAAACTGGTCTTCAACAGCTGGTTTTATAGTAACTGGTTCAATATGATTTCGATGAAATGATAAATTACGTGAATCGGCAGTCTCTGTATAATAAACAGTTCCCGGCGGTTTTTTTCTATTTCGAAGGCTTCTGTTGCAAAGTAATATATCAATGCTGAGCCTAAAGCAATCTCTAACATAAGCACTTGGTCTAAATGGTAGCCTAACTGGCCTTATTCATTTTATTCTTAGAGCAATAGCTCTACATCCCTGTGTGTTGAAGATACCTTTTTTTTATGTAAAAAACAGCTTTTTTTTAATCTTTTTGATGAATGTATAGTTTTACTATAGATGGAATGATAATTACCCCTCATTTTTCTATAAATAATTTAAATACATTTAAAACTTATATAATAATTTTTATTATAACCATATGAAGAAGCTTTTTATTTTTATAAAAAAAGCGCGTATAAAACGCGCTTTTTTATATTTAAATTAATGACCCGCGATTGTAATCGTAGAGGTACCTACATTTAAACCTTGAATTTCTACATCACCAATCGAAGCAGCAGTGTTAGAACCTAAATGTACTCCTTGTACATAAACATTCATACCTTGAGCACTATTATTTTGAATTTTTAAACCGGTTGGAACAACTGAAATATTAGCATTAACATCTAAATTCCCAGTTGTATTGCCTGCACCACGAACCATAACCTTATCAAGGAAGATTTGACCACCACCTGCAGCATCATTAATACCAAAGTTAGATAGTGTTAAGCCCCCTTGCAAACTTGAATTTACTTTGATCATTGCACCTTGTGGTGTCGAACCTAACTGAACATTAGCTGAAATTGCACCTAAAGATAAATCTAAACCAGAAATAATTTCAGTTGGAGCTGCTTCTGTAATACCACGAACAGCAGTTGTCTCATTTAAAGTATTAGAAGAACCTACGCCAATTGAGCCAACTTTTACATTAACTGCACCAACATTTGCAGCTACATTTAAAAATGCGCCATTAGTACCTGATGCACCAACACTATCAATTTTAAGATCTAATAAATTAGTAGTTGGATCAACTTGTGTAAGAGTTATTGCTTTACCACCAGTTGCAGTTGTACCCGTAATTGTAATTGCACCAGCAGTTGCTGCTGCACCTGTAATACCAGTAGCCGGATCCAAGCCATCATTGTCATGAATAAATAATTTGTCGATAGAAATACCACCTGAACCTAGAGCGATACCAATATTAATACCATCTTGACCTGTAGCAGCACTGAGCGCAGCATCATCCATTGATTGCATTGCCATTGCATTTGCACTGATAGCTAAAGAAGAAACTAAAGCAAGTTTAGTGAACATTTTCATTGAGCACTCTCCCAAGAGCATTTATTTTTTGACTTTAACCACTCTTACTGTCTCAAGTTGCATTTTTCTTTTATGGCAACCGAAACTTCCAATCCTTGAGTAGTTTTGCTTAGCAATTACTAAATTACAGCTACGTTAATTTTTGTTCAACTAGTGTAATGCATTTTTTGCCAATTACCCGATAAACGGTACGGTGTCTAACTGAGTAAAAAGATTTATTACTATTCTGAAATCTGAAGGATAATTAGGTTGTTTTTTCCACGAAATGTTGGGGTCTTTTCACTCAACTGCCTGTTGAACTCTAACTTGTAGTAAACTATGCCACCTCTTCCAAACTCTCACATGTTTAAAATGTCTCATTTAAAGAAAAAAATCTCTTTAGAAAGCTATTACTCCGCTGCCGATATTTTAAAAAAATTAGAAGAGTTAACTGGACTTGTATATCTTCAAGATGATAACAATCCTGTTATTGGTTTTTTGCCAAAAAATTATTTAATCGCTCAAAATAACCAAAACTTTTTATTCACTAAAACTGATTTAAATAAATATAAGTTTTCATCTTATATAGAAAATCTTTTAGATTTTACACAATTCCAATCTCAAGACCTAAAAAATAGCAATAGAGAAAAAATAAGTTTTAAGGGTGGATATATTGGTTTTATTAGTTATGACTTTTCTGCACATCAATTTATAAATAATCAATCACATAAACAACCGTCTTTATTTATAGGTTCCTATTATTCTTTTATTAAAAAAATAAATAATGAATGGTATTTTTTTAGCGATGAAAATAATGCTTTTGAAATTTTTAACTATCTTTCAGCTCTACTCAATAAACCTTCTAGCAAACTACAAAAAAACAATTTTAAACTAGAACAAAATATTCATCCTCGCTGGTCTAAGAATACATACTTAACTGCTTTTCACAAAATACAAGAATATATTAAGGCAGGAGATTGTTATCAAATTAACCTTACTCAAGAATTCAAAGCGAATTTTACTGGTTCATTATTAAATAAAGCAGATGAGCTATGGAATTTAACCAATGCACCATATTCTGGTTATTTAAAATTAACAGAATTTGAGTTGTTAAGTTGCTCTCCTGAATTATTTATTGAATTTAATGTAGATAAGCAAATTAAAACCAGACCCATTAAAGGTACAATGCCTCGTTATGAGAATAAAGAGCAGGATTTACTTTCAAAACAAACTTTAAAAAATTCTAAAAAAGATCAAGCAGAAAATGTGATGATCGTTGATCTATTACGTAATGATTTGAGCATTTATGCCAATACAGGTTCGGTAAAAACAACAAAACTATTCGAAATTGAGAGCTTCAATCAAGTTCATCATATGGTGAGTGAGATTACGGCTACACTTAAAAATGATATTAATCCTATGCAGATGTTACTCACTGCTTTACCAGGAGGTTCAATTACAGGAGCTCCTAAAATTCGGGCAATGCAAATTATTGAAGAGCTAGAAGGCGCACCTCGGGGAGCATATTGCGGCACTTTAGGATATTTTAATTTCGATGGTACTGGACGCTGGAATATTTTAATTCGTAGTTTTCAACAATATCAAAACCAGCTCTCTATTTGGGCAGGCGGCGGTATTACTATTGCTTCAGAGGCTGAGGCTGAATATCAGGAAAGCCTTGATAAAATCTCTGCTATGCTGAACTTGATGAACAGCACAGCAGAATAAGTATTAAAGAATATCTTGCTTCAAAGTTTGAACTAAACGCGCGTTTTGCTCATCAGTTCCAACCGTGATACGTAAAAACTGATTAATGCGAGGCTTATTGAAGTAACGAACAATAATGCCCTGCTCACGTAATTTTTGTGCAAGTTGCCCAGCATCATGCTGTGAATGCGTAGCAAAAATAAAATTCGCTTTCGATGGCAAAACGTTAAAACCAAGTACAGTTAAATCACGAACAAGTTTCTCTCGACTTGTTATAACTTTTTGACACTGCTCTTCAAAATAAGCCTGATCTTCAAAAGAAGCTACTGCTGCTGCAATAGCAAAGCGATCAATTGGATATGAATTAAAACTATTTTTTACAGCCTCAAGTGCTGCAATCAAGTGAGACTGAGCAATCGCAAACCCGACTCGTAGGCCTGCTAAAGAACGGGACTTTGAAGTCGTTTGGCATACCACAAGATTTTCATAGCGGTTTATCAAACTTACAGCTGACTCAGCACCAAAATCAACATAAGCTTCATCAATCACAACCACGCGGTCCGGATTTGCCTGTAATACTTGTTCGATTTCTGCCAAGCTGAGCGCAATACTGGTTGGTGCATTTGGGTTGGTAATAATAACCCCACCATTTGGCTGGGTATAATCTCGCACATCAATTTCGAAATTCTCATTGAGAGGAATTTCTTTTGTTTTTGTGCCAAAAAATTGGCTATAAACTGGATAGAAACTATAAGTGATGTCCGGATACAGGATTGGTTCATCTTGAAGAAAAAATGCTTTAAAGATATGAGCCAATACCTCATCAGAACCGTTACCTACAAAAACTTGAGATACATCAATATTCTGTTGTTTCGCAATTGCTTGCTTTAACGCTGTCGCATCCGGATCTGGATATAGACGCAGCACATCGGCTTGTGCATGTAACACCGCTTGAACTGCTTCTACTACTTTTGGTGATGGTGGATATGGGTTTTCATTGGTATTTAACTTTAATAGATTCTGGATTTTAGGTTGTTCACCTGGCACATACGGCTCTAATTCACGAACCTCAGGACTCCAAAAACGCATTTGTGCTGTAGATACAGTCATAGTCTTATCTCAAAAAAGGGCTGAAAGTCAGCCCTGAATAATCATGAAAAACACTGATAGGCTTAAAACTTATTGATAACGATAACGCGCCGAGCGTGCATGGGCATCGAGATTTTCTTGAACAGCAAGTACATCAGCTGTTTTAGCCAAAGTCTTAACGCCATCTTTTGAACACATGATCAAACTAGAGCGCTTTTGAAAATCATATACACCAAGTGGTGAAGAGAAACGAGCTGTGCCTGATGTCGGTAATACGTGGTTTGGGCCAGCACAATAATCACCAATTGCTTCAGGTGTATAGCGACCCATAAAAATTGCCCCTGCATGACGAATATCTTGGCTCATCGCTTCAGCATCATCAAGACATAGTTCCAAATGCTCTGGTGCAACCTGATTAATTAAATCAACTGCTTCAGCACGGTCTTTTACCAAAACTAATGCACCACGATTTTCAATCGATGTACGCGCAATCTCGGCTTTAGGCAATTCATTTAAATGTTTCTCAATTGCAGACTCTACTGCTTCTAATAATGCTTCATCTGGAGTAATGAAAATAGCTTGAGCTACTGTGTCATGTTCAGCCTGAGATAATACATCCATCGCTAACCATTCAGCATTATTCACACCTTCTGCATAAACTAATATTTCAGAAGGTCCAGCAATCATGTCGATACCCACCTGACCAAATACAGCACGTTTAGCAGCTGCCACAAATCGGTTTCCAGGACCCGTAATTTTATCAACACGTGGAACAGTTTGAGTACCATAAGCTAAAGCAGCAACAGCTTGTGCCCCACCAATGGTAAATACTCGGCTAACACCTGCTAGATAGGCGGCAGCTAAAACGAGTGTATTTAGTTCACCATTTGGCGCTGGCACAACCATAATAATTTCAGGTACACCGGCCACATGTGCTGGTACCGCATTCATAAGTACAGATGAAGGATAAGATGCAAGTCCGCCTGGTACATAAATACCAACACGGTCAAGTGGAGTCACTTTTTGTCCTAGGGTATTACCCAAATCATCTACATAAGTCCAGCTATCTTGTTTTTGAGCTTCATGAAAAGTACGAATACGATCAGCTGCAAGTTGCAGGGCTTCACGAATCTCTTGATTTAAACCATCAAAAGCAGCTTTAAGTTGTTGTTGAGACAATTCTAGATCGGAAAATTGATGCGCTGGATGTCGATCGAACTGTTGAGTAAGTTTTAAAACATGATCATCACCATGCTGACGAACATCAGCAATAATTTGATCTACTGTTTGAACTAAATTAGGATCATTAACGGTTTCAAAAGCTAAAAGCTCGGCAAAAACCTGTTTGAAGTTCTGATCTTGAGTCGATAAACGTCGCATCAATTTACCCACAAGGCGAAAAAGAAAAACCAAGTTTACTCTTTTTCTAAGCTCTTGTGGGCATCATATCTACAACTATCGCAAAAGCATGATAGGAAATTACTTTTAACGTGATTGAACAGCTTGTTCAAGTTGGGAAATGATTGGGTTCAATAAAACCTGTTTACGCTTAAAGCTCGCTTTATTGACAATAAGACGTGAAGATACTTTGCAAATTTCTTCTAATGGCTCAAGGCCATTTGCTCGTAAAGTATTTCCAGTATCCACTACGTCAACAATATAATCGCCCAAACCAACTAATGGTGCTAACTCCATAGAACCATAAAGTTTAATAACATCCACCTGCTCGCCTAAGCTCGCATAATATTGACGTGTAAGATTGACATACTTAGTGGCAATTTTTAAACGACCTTTTGGGCGTTCCATTCCTACTTTACCAGCAGTCATTAATTTACATTTCGCAATCTGCAGGTCCAATAACTCATAGACATGCTGAGCGCCATGTTCCATAAGTACATCTTTACCAGCTACACCTAAGTCAGCTGCACCATTCTCAACATAAGTTGGCACATCAGATGCACGTAAAATTAAAATACGAACCTGCTTATGTGTGGTTGGAAAAATTAACTTACGCGATTTTTCCGGGTCTTCAAGCAAGTTAATACCGGCTGTAGCAAGTAAAGGTAAAGTTTCTTTTAAAATACGTCCTTTACTCAGTGCCAAGGTCAAACCATGATCAAAATTACCCATTACGTTAAAATTAGGATCATCGTTTCTTACGTCATTCATTAACTTACTCGCTTAATTTTGGCACCTAAACCTTGAAGTTTTTCTTCGACATGCTCATAACCACGGTCAATATGGTAGATACGGTCAATTAATGTATCACCTTCAGCAACTAAAGCCGCTAAAACCAAAGAGAATGAAGCACGTAAATCTGTTGCCATTACAGGTGCTGCTTGTAATTTTTCAACACCCGTCACAACAGCATCATGGCCTTCGACCTGAATATTAGCACCCATACGTGACAATTCAGGAACATGCATGAAACGATTTTCAAAAATGGTCTCGGAAATCGTTGCAAACCCACGACCAATTGCATTTACAGCCATAATTTGTGCTTGCATGTCAGTCGGAAATTCTGGGTGAGGTAGTGTTCTAAAACTTACTGCTTTAGGACGCTTACCCAACATATCCAATTCAATCCAGTCATCGCCACGGGTAACTTCAGCACCCATTTCTTCAAACTTATCTAAAACAGCCTCAAGCAATGAAGGATCTGTATGGGTGGTTTTTACACGTCCACCAGTAATCGCAGCAGCAGCTAAGTAAGAACCTGTTTCGATGCGGTCTGCAACAACTGCATATTCACAGCCATGTAGACTTTCTACACCAGTAACAACCAATGTATCCGTATCTAAACCTTCAATTTTTGCGCCCATTTTAATAAGCATTTGCGCAAGATCAGTAATTTCAGGTTCACGTGCAGCATTACGGATTGTGGTTACACCGTCTGCCAAAGCAGCTGCCATTAAAATATTTTCGGTACCACCAACGGTAACCATATCAAAAACCACTTCGCCGCCTTTCAGACGACCATCAACAGTGGCATGTACATAACCATTTTCAACTTCGATATGTGCACCCAATGCTTCTAGGGCTTTTAAGTGTTGATCTACTGGACGAGAGCCAATAGCACATCCGCCAGGTAATGAAACCTTGGCATTTCCGTAACGCGCTAATAATGGCCCTAATACCAAAATAGATGCACGCATTGTTTTGACAAGCTCATAAGGAGCAAACTGGTTATCTAAAGTAGAAGTATCCGCCTTAACCGTGTCATTTTCATAACTAATTGTGACACCCAGTCCACCAATTAATTTCACCAAAGTATTTACATCTTTAAGATTTGGAACATTGGTTAATGTAATTGGAGAGTCAGCAAGAATCATTGCCGCAAGTAACGGTAAAGCCGCATTTTTAGCACCAGAAATGCGTACTTCCCCTTCGAGCTTAACACCGCCCGTGATTAAAAATTTATCCATTAATATTTAAGCTCCGAAAAGGCTTGCTTTGCGCCATTCATCTTTGGTCATCGCACGAATTGTTACGGCATGAACTTCGCCACTTGCAATATAAGTATTTAATGGTGCATAAACTGCTTGTTGGCGGGCAACAGTACGCTTACCTTCAAATTGATCATCCACAATACGGAGGTCAAATTTTCCAGCCTGTCCGCTCACCACTACTTCCGCCCCAGGAAAAGCTTCTTTTAAAATTTGAGTGAGCTGTTCACTATTCATTGCAAAGACCTCTGACACAACCTACGGTGTAAAACGAAGTATTTTACTATAACTTTTTCAAAGAATTCAGTACGTGTTTATATTTTATCAATAAAAAAGAGGCTATATTTCAAGCCTCTCTCAATTATTAAAAACTTATTAAATAGAAACAGCAACTTGAGAATACGTACATTGCATTTTCCGATATTTTAACAATTGTTTTTTTAATTTTTCAGTCAGTTTTTTTATTGAAGTATACATATCATCCGCTGTTGCTTGAGCAAACAGCTCAATTCCAGGTAATCGAACTATCGCTTCAGCCACATGATTAGAGCTACCCTTATGTGAGCGCTTATCAATCTGATGATCTTTCGTTAATTTAATCTGCATACTATTCACCTGATCAAGATGTTTCGTTAACTGATTAAATTTTGCTTTAATATTTTCTTCTATAGCTGGTGTAATTGCTAAATGATGTCCACGAATCGTTATTTGCATAATTCTATCCCTCACCTTTTTGGGTTATATAAAGAAGAACTAAAACGATTTAATGCAATCTAAAAAGATGATTTGGGACAATTAAACCATTTTAGCTACTCCTCTTGGTGAAAATGAAATTTCATTATTTCGTCATAATGAATGAGTAGAATAGCCATACTTCAAAATTTAGATCAAGACTTTTCTCTCGGATGACGATGGAATATGTAACGATTCTCTATATTTTGCTACAGTCCTTCTAGCTACTTCTATTCCCTCCTCTTTCAATAAAGCAGCAATTGCATTATCAGACAAAGGTTTACGCGGATTTTCATTAGAAACTAACTTTTTAATCATTGCCCGAATTGCGGTAGAAGAAGCCTCACCTCCTGTGGTTGTCCCCACATGACTAGAAAAGAAGTATTTCAACTCAAAAAGTCCACGTGGAGTAAGCATATACTTATTTGTGGTAACGCGAGAAACGGTCGACTCATGTAATTCTACTTCTTCTGCAACATCCCTTAGTACTAAGGGTTTCATTGCTTCGGGACCTATTTCAAGAAATGCTTTTTGATGCTCAACAATACAAGTCGCAACTTTCAATAATGTTTTGTGTCGTTCATCAATACTTTTTATAAAATTTTTAGCCTCAAGCATTTGATTACGTAGATATAAATTATCATCACTTTGATCTGCTCTACGAATCATACTCGAATAAAAAGAATTGATTCTTAATTTTGGCATTACATCAGGATTTAACTGAACTTGCCAATGCAAGTCCTTCTTGGCAACGACTACGTCAGGAATTTGATATTCTGATTCTTGCTTTTCAAAATCCATGCCTGGATAAGGCTTTAATGTTTTTAATAAATCAACTGCAAATTTTAACTGTTCCTTAGAAAGCCCTGTTTGTTTTAATAGTTTATTAAGATCATTCGCAATCAGTAATTCGTAATATTGAAGTAGACTTCTAGCTTCTTTCAAATATTCAGTTTCTCGAGGCAAGAACTCCAACTGAACTTTTAAACATTCAGCTAAATTACGAGCTCCAATACCAATTGGATCAAGACGTTGAATATGTTTTAAGACTACTAAAACTTCATCCTCTTCCACTTCCTCATCTATATCCATCTCACTTAATAAATGCTGTACTGCCAAAATAATCTCTTCTAATTCAGCATCCAGAAAACCTTTATCATCTAAAGCATCAACTATGCAATAAGCAATCAACTGATCTATTTTTGAAAAATGTAGTAAGTTCACTTGCTCCAAAATATGTTCTTTAAGCGTCAGGTGAACTTGGCGATTATCTTCACGCTCTTCGAACTCAGGAGTACCCAAAGCAGTGGATTGATGTGTATAAATGTCATCCCATTCAGTATCAACAGGCAAGTCATCAGGTAAGTGATCAGCATTTAACTCTGTTGTAAGATCATCAGTTTCTTTGTGTTCTAAAGTAGATAAACTTTCTGCTAGTGATTCATCTTCTACTTTTTCAAGTAATGGATTACTATCTAATTGAATTTGGATTTCTTGCTCTAACTCTAGGCTAGAAAGTTGTAGTAAACGGATTGCCTGCTGCAATTGAGGCGTTAACGATAATGAATTCGCAACTTTCAATCCAACAGATAATTTCATATATTTCTCTTTCCAAAAAACAAGCAAAAATCATGCCTATTAATTATTTATAGCATAGAGTAATGATTTATCCTATACATTGACTCATCAATTCATGAGAAAAATAGAAATTTATTTATTAAAAACGATAGGATTTTTATTCTGTCTTATTCTTTAGTATCGATGATTCTTTGAAATAATTCTTTATTG
>NZ_JAWVAV010000056.1:0-14296 GCF_033599315.1 Acinetobacter sp. OYA S30 | reverse complement strand
AGGACTATAAATACAACAATACCGACAACCAGTCCCCAGAAAGCTGAACCAACACCGAAAAATTGGATACCTGACGCACTACATAAAAAGGTAAATAATGCCGCTTCGCGGTCTTCAACTGGACCAAACGCTAGTGCAATGTTATGGCTAATGGTACCAAGTAAGGCAATGCCTGCTAACGCTACAATAAAAATATGAGGAAAAGACATCAGTAAGCTTGTGAGGGTTGCAGCAAATAGCCCCATCAACACATAAAAAAAGCCACAGCTTATACCCGCAATATAACGTTTGCTTGGGTCAGGATGAACTTGGTCGTCTAAGCTTACGGCAGCACTTATCGCAGCAATATTAACGCTGTAACATCCAAAAGGCGCGAGCACAACTTGGGTTAAACCTGTCCAGCCAATCAGTTGATTAACATGCGGTTTATAGCCATAACTCTTTATCATGGCTATACCGGGTAAATATTGCGACGCCATGCTAATCACAAAAAGTGGTAATGCTAAGCCTAAAAGTGCTGACCAGCTAAATTCAGGACTAATCCAAACGGGTTTAGCCAAGGACCACTCAAGAGTAGGCATATGAAAGTCTAAAAAAACAGGGCAGAGGCCAATACCAGCCAGTGCGGTAAATACGATGCTGTAACGCGGCCATAATCTTTTTGTAATGACATAAATGGCGAGTAAAGATAAAACAAATGTCCAATCATTTTGCAAGCTCGCGAAAAGTGAAATCCCAAACTTAAGCAAAACCCCGGCAAGCATGGCACTGGTTAAGCTTTGTGGTATATAGGAAAGCGCTTTTTGGAATATACCTGAAAAGCCTAAAATCGCAGTAAGTAAACCACCTACTAAAAAAGCGCCAATTGCTTCATTTAAACTATAGCCACAACCTGTTGCCATAATTAAAGCGAGGCCCGCTGTTGACCAAGCTGTTGCTACGGGATATTTAAATTTCCAAGAAAGGATGAGTCCTGATAAACCAATACCTAAACCTAAAGCCCAAAACCATGAGGTGATTTGTTCAGATGACGCACCTAAAGCTTGAGCAGCCTGAATCACTAAAATAGCCGAAACACTAATACCAATAAGAAAGGTAATAAAACCAGCAAATACGGCTGGTATTGAGAAATCTTGAAGAATCTTTTGCATAGCTAAATGTTCTAAGTCCCTGAAAAATTAATATGTTTCTGCCTATGTTTTCAGCTAGGTAAATCTAACAATTTTTTTTAAGAAGGTGCTTTCTATTTTGGGCTTTAAAATGAAAGAATATTTTTTAAATAGCCATTAATGGTATTATTTATTTCATAACAAACGGGGAATTTGGGATATTGTTTTATGGATGAGCAGGCTGAAAATTTAACACCTCTTGAATTGAAAATTATGCGCTGTTTACAAGAGAATGGACGTTTAAGTAATGCTGAACTGGCAAAACTTGTTGGCATTAGTACTTCGTCATGTTGGAACCATACTCAGCGTCTTTTTAAGATTGGGGCCATCTTGGATGTACGTGCTCGAATTAATCCGGGTATGGTGCAACGTGAGACCATTGTTTTGGTCGGAGTAGTGCTGGATCGCTCGACACCTGATAGCTTTCAGGCATTTGAACAAGCAGCAGGTGATTTGGAGAATGTTCTAGAATGTTACTTGGTTGCCGGAGAAGTCGATTACTTTCTAAAAATTCGTGTTAAAGATTTGGCTGCTTTTAACCGTTTTCATAGTGAAAAAATTATTGCCTTACCTGGGGTAAGACAGGTAAGAACATTTTTTGTGCTCAATGAAGTTAAAACAGATGGCATGCTGGCATTTTAACAACCTAATAGATTCAGACTTTCTTGACTCGGCAGCTTACATTGTTGAAGTTGCCAGCTTTAAGCCAAATCCGAAAAATAAAATGCCCACTAAGAAAATTCCGCTTGCTGCAATTTTATGGTTTTGTTTGAAAAAAGTTGAAAGTTTAATTCCAGAGAAAATAAGCGCAGTTAAATAACTAAAGCTAATAATTTGTAAAATCACCGCTAAAATTAAAAAGCTTAAAGCTGGATAGGCATAATCCGGTTCAACAAACTGCACAAAGAAAGACAGGAAAAATAAAATCGCTTTAGGGTTGAGTAAACTAATACTTAAGGCTGTTTTATAAGGGTGAACTTTATCTAAAGCAGGTAAATCAGCCATTTCTGCTTGGGGTTGATTACGTAATTTCCAGCGCTGAATGCTGCCTTGTAAAAGCTTAAAACCTAAATAAGACAAGTAAAGTGCGCCGACGAGTTTAAGTACAATAAAAACCCAAGGGAATGCTTTTAGTAAAGAAGCCGCACCAAGTACGGTACAGAGCATTAAAATTAAGTCACCTGTAAAAATACCAAGTGCCCCCATATATCCGGTTTTAATACCATAGCGTGAAGCAATCGACATCACATAAAGAGAATTGGGCCCTGGCAATAACACAATTAGGAATGTACCAATAATATATGTTGTTAAGTCTGTTATGCCGAACACGAGAAACCCAATAAAAAACCGATTTTTGTCATGATAACAAAAATCGGTAATTTTGTATGAAAAGTGCAGTTTTTAAGATTTAATTTCTGCATCAATTCCAAAAGATTGACGTAATAAAAGACTTAATTGATCTCGCGCTTTAATAAAGCCATCAACACCACCTTGTAAAAGTTGGAATGCCATTAAGTCATGGTTAAGTTCATCTTTAAAACTTTGCTCATCTTGAGCTGGTCTAACAATCGCTTCTGCCTGTTTTGCTTTGTTTGCATCAAGTGCTGCATCGACTGTACGCGTATCTTGCTCAAGCTGCGTTAGTAAGCTTGGAGAGATCGTAAGCAAATCACATCCTGCAAGGCCTAGCACTTGGTCGATGCTACGGAAGCTCGCTCCCATGACTTGAGTTGGAATATTTTGCTGCTTGTAGTAAGTGTAGATTTTCTTAACTGAAACCACACCTGGATCTTTCTCGATTGGGTAAGAATCTACACCTTCAGCTTTTTTGTACCAGTCTAAAATACGGCCTACAAAAGGTGAGATTAAAGTAACTTTGGCATCTGCACACGCTTGGGCTTGATGTAAACCGAAAAGGAGAGTGAGGTTACAAGCAATACCTTCAGCTTCAAGCACTTTAGCCGCTTGAATACCTTCCCAAGTCGATGCAATTTTAATAAGAATACGTGACTGATCAATCCCATAACCTTTATAAAGTTCACATAATTCATGCGCTTTTTGAATGGTCGCTTCGGTGTCATATGAAAGTGCAGCATCGACTTCTGTAGAAACACGGCCTTCAATAAGTTTTAAAATTTCTACACCAAATTTTACGGTTAAAATATCAATGGTTCTTTCAATCAGTTCATCATTTTTATAGCCTTCTTCTTTGGCTTGATAATAAGCATCTTCAATGAGCTCTTTACTTTCTGGTTGTTCTGCCGCAGCGGTAATTAACGAAGGATTCGTTGTAGCATCTAAGGGACGAAATTTACGAATTGCTTCAAGGTCGCTACTGTCAGCAACAACGGTCGTTAATGTTTTTAATTGGTCAAGTGCTGTATGAGTCATTGATATTCAACATCTTCAATAAAAAATCTTATGTTTTCTTTATAGCACAAACTCTATCCATACTGTCGATATATCAATTGTTATGTTTCAAAGAAAAACGTTTAGGTTCTGCATCTAAATTGAAATAATTTTACGGAGCCGGTTGCATTCGCTTATTACGAATATAGTCAATCAAAAACCGTGCAGCAGCACCGAGTTCACTTTCGCGGCTCCAGACCAAATCAACGTAATATTCAAATCGAGGCGTAAAATCAAATACATCTAATGCTTTAAGCTTATTGTTTAACTCAGGATTTTCTTTAAACATCTCTTGCGGAAGTACGCCCCAACCTAAATTACGTAAAATCATTAAGCAAGCAGAGTGGTGGTTGTCTGTACGCCAGTAATGTTTTGAAAATAATAATTCGGGTTTTAATGTTTCATCTCGACTTGCCACCACAATTTGTCTTGTACCTAAAATCTGCTCATATGAAACATGCTCTTGGCTTGCGAGCGGATGGGTTTTTGAAATAACAGGAATTAAGGCTTCACGTTTGAGTTCAACAAACTGTTCTCTATTGTCTAAATGCTCACGTTCAAACATAAGGGCCAGTTGGGCAGATCCATCTAACAACATTTGAAGCGCATCTTTTTGAGGGGCAGACACAATATTAATTTGTAGATCGGGAAAGCGACTTTCTAGCAGGCAAACATAGTCGGTCCAATTGGTATGTAGCAGTTCAGATACCACAACAATAGTAAGATTAGGTTCCAGCCCAGTACTTAATGCATGTGCGTGCTGTTTCCATTGATTCATTTCAATCAATAGTTGCGCCGTTTTTTCATATAGCACTCGTGCTTCGGCTGTAGGAATAGGTTCGCGGCCTTTACGTTCAAATAAAGTCAGGTTCAGATCAATTTCTAAATTAGCAATCGACATACTCACAGCAGAGGGGACTTTACCGAATTTCCTTGCTGCTGCTGAAAATGAACCTGTTTCCATAACGGCTTGGAACATGAGAAGTTGTTCTTGATTAATATTCATCTGTCAAAAAAATTGAAAGAACCTGATTGGATTAATCAAAATTATAAAAATAAAATGCACATTATCCAAGTTATTATTGAGTATTTAAAAATGTTGATTTCCAAGAGAAGACTCATTCATGCAATCAGTTATGAAGGAATTTTGTTGGTCATCATTGCGATTGCATTAAGTTTTATTTTTGACATGCCGATGGAAGTGACCGGAACACTTGGTGTGTTTATGGCAGTGGTTTCAGTTTTCTGGAATATGATTTTTAACCACTATTTCGAAAAAGTAGAGCATAAATTTAATTGGGAAAGAACGATCCCTGTGCGGATTTTACATGCGATTGGTTTTGAGGGTGGTTTGCTGATTGCGACTGTTCCAATGATTGCATATATGATGCAGATGACAGTGATTGATGCATTTATTTTAGATATAGGTTTGACCTTATGTATTTTGGTTTATACCTTTATTTTCCAGTGGTGCTATGACCATATTGAAGATAAGTTTTTCCCAAATGCTAAAGCAGCATCACTTCATTAATTCACATAGATTGAAATGAAATAAGCACCCAGATGGGTGCTTATTTTTTTAGTCGATAAATAAAAATTATTTTTCTACAATCGCAACCACACCTTCACCGCCTGCTGTACAGATCGAGATTAATGCGCGGCCTGAACCTTTTTCATTAATTAATTTAGCTGCAGTAGCCAAGATACGACCCCCAGTTGCAGCAAATGGGTGACCTGCACCTAAAGATGAACCATTTACGTTCAGTTTAGAGCGGTCAATTGAACCCAATGGTGCATCTAAGCCAAGACGTTCTTTACAGAATTTTTCATCTTCCCAAGCTTTTAAGGTAGAGAGTACTTGAGATGCAAATGCTTCATGGATTTCGTAGAAATCGAAGTCTTGAAGCTTAAGGTTAGCACGCTTAAGCATACGAGGTACTGCATAAGCAGGAGCCATCAATAAGCCTTCTTTAGGACCGTTCTTGCCAATGAAGTCAACAGCTGCTGTTTCAGAGAAAGAAAGATAAGCTAAAACTTCATGTCCGTTTTCTTTTGCCCATTCTTCAGAAGCAAGCAATACCACAGAAGCACCATCAGTCAACGGAGTTGAGTTACCCGCTGTCATTGTTGCAGTTTCGCCTTTACCGAAAACTGGTTTTAACTTAGCAAGTTTTTCAACTGTACTGTCAGGACGTAAGTTGTTGTCACGGTTAAGACCTAAGAATGGAGTCATTAAGTCATCAAAGAAACCACGCTCATAAGCAGCAGCAAGTTTTTGATGACTGCTTGCAGCTAGCTCGTCTTGTGCTTCACGAGTGATACCCCATTCTAATGCAGTGATTGCTTGGTGCTCACCCATTGAAAGGCCAGTACGTGGTTCACCATTGCTTGGTGCATCAAGAAGCTTTTTAAAATCAATCTTTGTGAGAGCTTTAAGACGGTCTTTACCTGTTTTAGCAACATTAAGCTCAAGTAAAACTTTACGTAAACCATCACCTACAGCAATCGGTGCGTCAGAAGTTGTATCTACGCCACCTGCAATACCTACGTCGATTTGACCAAGCGCAATTTTGTTAGCAACAACAAATGCTGCTTGTAAACCTGTACCACATGCAATTTGGATGTCGTAAGCAGGAGTTTCAGGAGCAAGATCTGTGCTCAATACAACTTCACGAGTCATGTTGAAGTCACGGCTATGTTTTAAAACAGCGCCCGCAACAACTTCGCCAATACGTTTACCTTGTAAGTTAAAGCGCTCAACCAAACCATTCAATGCTGCTGTCAGCATGTCAGAATTAGACGCTTTAAAATAAGCAGTATTTGAACGTGCAAATGGAATACGGTTGCCACCAAGGATTGCAACGCGGCGAACAGTGTTTTGACTCATGGTTTTATCCTGTTGAACAGAAGTTTTGGTTTTTGTTGCTTTTGGTGCTGCAGCTACATTTGAAGATGTAGACGGGGTTGCTGAAGCAGCGCTCTTACTACGAGGGCTACGTGCAGGTGCAGTCGTTGAACGAGTACGTGTCGTTTTTGGTGTATTAGTTGCTGCTTTAGGAGTAGTGCTGTTACGCTTAGTCGTGTTAGAAGCCGACTTTGATGTATTTGACACTTTTTCCTGAGCAGAATTCTCGACTGCTGGATTTTCTTGAGTTGTTTTGCTCATAAGGCTTTTCCAAGCATAATAACGATATTCTTGTTAGCTACCTTAACACAATTCAAATAGACCTGTATTGACTAGAATGACATTGTACATAGCATTCAGGTCAAGACATCCAAAGATGAACTCAAGTATGATTTGGAGTAACTCTAATGAACGACTGCTTTCATATTGTTTCTATCCATCTCATAACATAATGAAGCCTGTCGTAGAAAATTCATTTCTTTGAGAGATAATAATCATGACTGATCAATACCAAGCATTTACGCAATCTCCTATTGGTAAATTCGTTGTTAAAAATCTGGGTTTACCTTCGCCTGTTGTATTAGAGCGTTTTGAAAGTGCTCAGCCAGTAGTGAAAGGTGCAGTATTGGTTGGCGCGGCGCCATCAAGCGTTTTGTCTGGTGCGATTGCACAAGTACTTAGCAATATTCATGCAGATAGCTATGTAGGCAATAATGTTGCATTACAACAAGAAGCTGCAAAAGTTGGTTTAAATTTACGTCCATTCAATGCAGGCGATAAAGAATCAAAATTCAAAGCAGTTGTATTTGATGCATCTGGTATTCAAAACTCAGAACAGTTAAACGAACTTTATAAATTCTTTAACCCGATTGCACGTCAAGTTGCGACTTCTGGTCGAGTGATTGTTATTGGTACAACGCCTGAAACTGCAAAAACTGTGAAACAGGCGATTGCTCAGCGTGCACTTGAAGGTTTTATCAAATCTGTAGGTAAAGAATTTAAAAAGGGTATTACTGCTCAAGTTGTGTATGTAGACGAAGGTGCTGCTGCAAACCTTGAATCAACATTACGTTTCTTGCTTTCACCACGTTCAGCTTATGTATCGGGTCAAGTGATTCGTGTTTCTAAAGCAGATGTGGTTGATGTTGATTGGGCAAAACCGCTTGCTGGAAAAACTGCGTTAGTAACTGGTGCAAGCCGTGGTATTGGTGAGGCAATTGCACACGTGTTGGCACGTGACGGTGCTCATGTTATTTGTTTAGACGTACCGCAACAACAAGCTGATCTTGACCGTGTAGCAGCTGACATTGGCGGTTCTACATTGGCAATTGACATTACAGCTGCTGATGCGGGCGAAAAAATTAAAGCTGCTGCGGCAAAACAAGGCGGTTTAGATATTATCGTTCATAACGCTGGTATTACACGTGACAAAACTTTGGCAAACATGAAGCCAGAGCTTTGGGACTTGGTCATTAACATTAATTTGTCTGCTGCTGAACGCGTAAATGACTACTTGTTAGAAAACGATGGTCTAAATGCAAATGGCCGCATTGTTTGTGTATCATCAATTAGTGGTATTGCTGGTAACCTTGGTCAAACCAACTATGCTGCATCTAAAGCAGGTGTCATTGGTCTAGTGAAATTTACTGCGCCTATTCTAAAAAATGGTATTACCATTAACGCAGTAGCACCTGGCTTTATCGAGACTCAAATGACTGCTGCGATTCCATTTGCAATTCGTGAAGCTGGTCGCCGTATGAACTCAATGCAACAAGGCGGTTTACCTGTTGATGTAGCAGAAACAATTGCATGGTTTGCATCAACTGCTTCTACAGGTGTAAATGGCAACGTTGTACGCGTGTGCGGTCAAAGCTTGTTGGGCGCTTAAGCACTTTTAGTTAAAGAGGGGTGCTTGTGCATCCCTTTTTTATTCAAGAATCTATAAATTATAAAAGGTTAGGTATGAATACTCGTCATTTTAGCCAACTACCAAAAGCGGCATTGGCTTATCCAAAAGTAGTGCAAGGTTTAATTTTTAAAAAACCGAAAGGTCCAAAAATATTACCGCAAGTTGAATATGTGGTAGATACCCTAGAAATTGATCAGAACCATTTGAAGGCTTATAACGAAGTATGTGGCTTTCAAAATAATGGCTTTGTACCGGCAATTTATCTAGCGGTACTTTCTCAAAGCTTGCAAATGCACATGATGACAGCAGAAGCCTTCCCATTTCCAATTTTAGGTTTAGTGCATATTCGTAACCAGATTAAACAGACCAGACCGATTGGCGTAACTGAAAAACTCACTCTGTCATGTAAATTTGGGGAACTAAAACCACATGATAAAGGTGTTCAGTTTGACTTTATTACCACAGCAAAAGTTGGCAACGAAGTGGTGATGGAAGGCTTAACGACTTATTTATCTCGCCAAAAAGTCGAGAAAAGAGTGGGTGAGAAAGCCAAAGAAGAACAAGTACCAGCTTATGTGCCAAAGGCAGAGTGGAATATTTTAGAAAACACTGGTCGCCGTTACGCGAAAGTGTCTGGTGATTTTAACTTAATTCATATTCATGCCATTACAGCAAAAGCTTTTGGCTTTAAGCAAGCAATTGCGCATGGTATGTGGAGTAAAGCGAAAGCACTAGCGAACCTTGAATTACCAAATGCTTATGAAGCAGATGTGTGGTTTAAGCTGCCAATGTTCTTGCCATCAAAAGTTGAGTTTTTAACGGCAAATGCAGATAAAAAGACAGATTTCTTGATTCGTAATGCCAAATCACAAAAACCGCATGTTGCAGGAACTGTAAAAGCGTTATAAAAATATCAGCAGCCTGAACAGAGGTTTGGGCTGCTTTTGAGCAAAATAACAAAAAATGCAAGGAACTTCATGTGATTAAAGAAATTTTACTGGCCGATACCCATAACTATCACGGTATTTTAGATGAACGTTTTATTGATTTAGCTCACCAGTTTAGCCGTCTTCAAGATGCTAGAACCGGACAAGGTGGAGCTGCTTTAGCGGTTTATTTTAGAGGCCAAAAATTTGTAGATATCTACACCGGTCTAAAATCACAAACTGAAGCTTGGCAACCTGACACATTGGCAGTTTGCTACTCTACGGGTAAAGGTGTACTTGCAACTTTAGCGCATATTTTGGTAAGTGAAGGGTTTTTAGAATACGACAAACCGATTGCGACCTATTGGCCTGAGTTTGCTCAAAATGGAAAAGAGCAAATGACTTTGCGTCATGTGCTAAGCCATCAAAGCGGCATGTTTGATGTTCGAAATATCATCGAAAGTGCGAGAGAAATGCTCGACTGGTCACATATGTTAGATGTGGTCGCAGCGACTAAGCCAAGATTTCTTGCAGGAGAGGGCAATGCTTATCAAGCTTTAACATTCGGTTGGCTTGTCGGTGGCGTACTTGAAAAAGCAACTGGTCAATCTCTAGATCAGCTCATGCAAAAATATCTTGTTGAGCCATTACAGCTAGATGGTGCCTATTTTGGAACGCCTGCAAATGAGTTGGATCGTGTAGCACGTTTAATTATTCAACCAAAACCAGAAAAACCAGCATCTACTCAAGTTGAAAAACCTAAAAAGCCACAGATGCGTAAGAGTTCACTCTCTGAAAAAGTGATTACATGGACGGGTCAAGACCCGCAAGACTTTCAGGATGCGATGATTCCAAAAGGAATGAAAAATTTTAGTTTCTTTAGTGATGAGGGACTGCAAGCAGTTATTCCAGCGGCAAACGGCACTTTTACTGCAAATAGTCTTGCTAAAATTTATGCGATGCTGGCAAATCAAGGTGAATGGGATGGACATCAAATTATTTGCCCAGAAATATTTAAAGAACTTAGTACTATTCAAAGTTATGCACGTGATCGTGTCATGCCAATACCGATGAATTGGCGCTTAGGATATCACCGCATTATTACTATGGGTAAACGTGCAAAAAATGGCTTTGGACATATTGGTTACAATGGTTCAGGAGCGTGGTGTGATCCTGAGCGTGACCTCAGCTTTGCTTATACTCATAACTTCCAGATTGGTTCAATCACAGGCGATTATCGTTTGTGGGGGCTGACCCAAGAAGCTTTACGTTGCACAGACCAAATTTTAAAAGGCCGTAAAGGCTGGTTCTAATTTTAGTATTTTAAAGCTGGTATTTTTAAGCAATGCCAACTCAACATTTATAATAATTCTAGGCGAATAATTGCTTCGGTATGACGCTTAAAATCTTCTTCAACTAAACCTTGTAAACCAAGTTTATAAATCCCTTCTAATCCACACACAAAGGCAATGAGTCGCCACGCAATATCTGTGGAATTAGACCTATTTTTAAATTCACCTTCTTTTTGACCGCATTCGATCGATTGCACAATAGCTTGATGCCAACTTTGCATGGCGAGGTTATACGCTTTTTGTATTTCAATATCTTGTTCAATTAAGAGTTCAGCTTCATTCCATAAACGTAAGTAGGGCTGAAGCCTGTCTATATTTTCTGCACCTAATAAGATGAAGAGTCTTTGAAATTGGCTAGTTGTTTGGAGAGTTTGTTCAATTTCATCAAGCTGTTCCATCAGCTTTAAAAAAGCTTCAGCTTTTAAATGAGATGCCGAAGAAAAATGATGATGGACTTGTCCGGTAGAGGTTTGTGCTTCTGTTGCGATTCTACGTACCGTCATGGCTGTAAAACCTTCAGCCAAAGCAATTTGCATGGCAGCTTGCAGAATCATTTCTCTGCGTTGATCGCGATTAAGATAGGCCATGTTTTTTTACCTGACTGAATTCGACACAAACTACATTAAAATTTAAAGTTGGACAAGTGTCCAATTGTGTATATAATAACCGCAATTTGAACACATGTCCAAGTTTTGGATATCGAAGAGCGTTATGCAAAAAAAATGGTTAATCCTCACAATTATCGTCCTCATTTATTTACCTGTTACGATTGATGCAACGGTGATGCATGTTGCAACACCGTCTTTAAGTGCAGCATTAAATTTAACTGCCAATCAGCTTTTATGGATTATTGATATTTATTCGCTGATTATGGCGGGTTTGATTTTACCGATGGGTGCACTCGGTGATCGTATCGGCTTTAAAAAATTATTATTTATTGGAACCGCAGTTTTTGGTGTGGGTTCGTTAGCTGCGGCTTTTTCTCCAACTGCCTATGCCTTAATTGCTTCTCGTGCTGTTTTAGGCCTAGGGGCAGCTATGCTTATTCCTGCCACTTTATCCGGTATCCGTAATGCTTTTACCGAAGAAAAGCAGAGAAATTTTGCACTTGGTCTTTGGTCTACAGTAGGTGGAGGTGGAGCAGCTTTTGGTCCATTAGTCGGTGGTTTTGTATTAGAGCATTTCCACTGGGGAGCTGTATTCCTCATTAATATCCCGATTATTTTAGCCGTTCTAGTTATGATCGTGATGATCATTCCTAAACAACAAGAGAAAACTGATCAGCCAATTAACTTAGGGCAAGCTTTAGTTTTGGTTGTAGCAATTTTAAGCCTCATCTATTCAATTAAATCGGCTATGTATAACTTTTCGGTGCTCACGGTTGTGATGTTTGTGGTGGGTATAAGCACATTAATTCACTTCATTCGAAGCCAAAAAAGAAGTACGACACCAATGATTGATCTGGAGTTATTTAAACATCCAGTAATTTCTACAAGTATTGTTATGGCTGTTGTTTCCATGATTGCTTTGGTTGGCTTTGAATTATTACTGTCTCAAGAGTTGCAGTTTGTACACGGGTTTTCTCCATTACAGGCGGCGATGTTTATTATTCCATTTATGATTGCAATTAGTTTAGGTGGTCCATTAGCAGGTATTTGTTTAAATAAATGGGGTTTACGTAGAGTATCGAGCCTAGGTATTTTAGTGAGCGCGCTCAGTTTATGGGGGCTTGCTCAGCTTAATTTTTCAACCGACCACTTTTTAGCATGGACATGTATGGTCTTTTTGGGCTTTAGCATTGAGATTGCCTTACTTGCCTCAACTGCTGCCATTATGTCATCTGTGCCCCCTCAAAAGGCGAGTGCAGCAGGTGCTATTGAGGGAATGGCCTATGAGCTTGGCGCTGGCTTAGGTGTTGCTATTTTTGGTTTAATGTTGTCTTGGTTTTATAGCCGCTCAATTATTTTGCCAGCCGAGCTTCCGTCAGACTTAATTGAAAAAGCGAGTATCTCGATTGGAGAAACCATGCAATTAGCCTCTAATCTTGAAAATCCTTTAGGAGGGCAATTAATTGTAGTGGCGCAGCAAGCTTTTAGCTATGCACATAGTTGGGTGCTTACCCTCTCAGCGATCTGTTTCTTCCTTTTAACTATATTTGTCTGGTTTAGTTTTCCGAAGAAAGTAAATTAATATTTTTCACAGTATTTAAAGTTTCGGTAGAAAACTTTTTCTTCGAAACTTTAAAATTCACTGATAGTCCAGACAAATGAAGTAGTTCGCAGTTTATCTGTACGGATATGAGCTTTATACGTTCACACTCTTTTAAAAACAAAGTATGCTTATGCCTGTAACAAGGAGCATACATGTATCAAGTACTTGCTAGAAAATACCGTCCACGTAATTTCAATGAGTTAGTGGGACAAAACCATGTTTCTCGTGCATTAAGTAGTGCATTGGAACGCGGTCGTCTTCACCATGCTTATTTATTTACAGGAACGCGTGGTGTAGGTAAAACTACAATTGCACGTATTTTAGCCAAGTGTTTGAACTGTGAAACAGGTGTAACTTCTACGCCATGTGAAGTTTGTGCCACTTGTAAGGCGGTAAATGAAGGCCGCTTTATTGACCTAATCGAAATCGATGCTGCTTCAAGAACAAAAGTAGAAGATACGCGTGAACTTTTAGACAACGTTCCTTATGCACCAACGCAAGGTCGTTTTAAAGTTTACTTGATTGACGAAGTACATATGCTCTCTACGCATTCTTTTAATGCGTTATTAAAAACACTAGAAGAACCACCAGAACATGTTAAGTTTTTGTTTGCTACGACAGACCCACAAAAGCTACCGATTACGGTTATTTCTCGGTGTTTGCAATTTACTCTACGACCTTTAGCTGTCGATGAAATTACCAAGCACCTCGGTGCTATTCTTGAGAAAGAACAGATTACTGCTGACCAAGATGCAATTTGGCAAATTGCTGAATCTGCACAAGGTTCATTACGTGATGCATTATCTTTAACTGACCAAGCCATTGCTTATGGGCAAGGTGCTGTACATCATCAAGATGTTAAAGAAATGCTTGGCCTGATTGACCGTACGATCATATATGATTTGATTTTAGCGGTTCATCAAAACCAACGTGAAAAAGTGAGCCAGTTATTACTCCAATTTAGATATCAAGCCTTAGATGTCTCGTTAGTACTGGATCAGCTCATTTCAACATTGCATGAGTTGGCTTTATTACAATATTTACCAGAGCTCGGCTTAAAGTACAGTGAAGAAATTAATGCTAAAATTCTTCAGCTTTCTAAACTGATTTCTGCTCAAGATTTGCAGCTTTACTACCAAATCGCATGTAAAGGCCGGTCAGACTTGCAGCTTGCCGTAACGCAAGAGCAAGGTTTTGAAATGTGCGTTTTACGATTATTGGCATTCCGTCCTTTAGCACCAAATGAAATTTTAGTTTCAGAGCCTGTTCAACAAAATGGGCAAGCAGAAGTAGGCCTAAATTCACAAACTCAAACAGCCCAAGAGATTACTCCTGTAAGTGCTGTTCAGCCTGTTGAAGTTATTAGCCAACCCGCTATGGTTGAACCTGAACCTGAACCTGAACCTGAACCTGAA
>NZ_JAWVAV010000055.1:0-17264 GCF_033599315.1 Acinetobacter sp. OYA S30 | reverse complement strand
GAACTGATTACTGATCGTAATGCGCTACAGTTTAACTACCCTCAGGGTACAACCGATATCTGTGGTAATGCTATTTAAGATATAAAACTATAAACCGTAAAAAAGGGCTGAATCACAGCCCTTTTTTTATTTATTTAGAAATGAATGACAGTACGAATTGACTTACCTTCATGCATTAAATCAAAAGCGGTATTAATGTCTTGTAGAGGCATGGTATGTGTTACAAAAGGTTCAAGTTGAATATCGCCTTTCATAGCATCTTCGACCATTTTAGGAAGTTGTGAACGGCCTTTTACTCCACCAAAAGCAGTGCCTAACCATTTACGGCCTGTAACTAACTGGAATGGACGAGTCGAAATTTCTTGCCCTGCACCAGCAACGCCAATAATAACGGATTGTCCCCAACCACGATGTGCACACTCTAGAGCCGAGCGCATAACATTGACGTTACCGATACATTCAAATGAATGATCTACGCCCCAGCCTGTCATTTCTACAATCACTTGCTGAATAGGTTGGTCATAATCTTTTGGATTTAAGAAATCGGTAGCACCAAACTGTTTAGCAAGTTCAAATTTATCTGGGTTGGTATCTACGACAATAATACGTCCTGCTTTTGCTTGACGTGCACCTTGTACAACAGCTAAACCAATACCGCCTAAACCAAATACGGCAACCGAATCACCTTCTTGTACTTTAGCTGTGTTATGCACGGCGCCAATACCTGTAGTCACGCCACATCCAAGTAAACATACTTGTTCGTGATTCGCTTCAGGATTGATTTTAGCTAAAGAGACTTCCGCAACTACTGTATATTCACTAAAGGTTGAACAACCCATGTAATGGTAAATCGGTTCGCCGTTATATGAAAAACGTGTAGTTCCATCCGGCATTACACCTTTACCTTGCGTCGCACGTACCGCAACACACAAGTTAGTTTTTCCGGATTTACAGAATAAGCATTCTTTACATTCAGCTGTATAAAGTGGAATCACGTGGTCGCCAGGTTGAACACTTGTTACGCCCTCGCCTACTTCAACTACAACACCTGCACCTTCATGACCTAAAATCGCTGGGAAAACACCTTCTGGGTCATCACCAGATAATGTGAAAGCATCGGTATGACATACCCCTGTATGGGTAATTTTTATTAAAACCTCACCAGCCTTGGGTGGTGCAACATCAACTTCAACAATTTCTAAAGGTTTTCCTGGGGCAAAGGCGACAGCTGCACGAGATTTCATCTTTGGGTTTCCTTTATATCATTCGGTACTTATAGTCGAGCAAAATAGATTATGTAACCGTAATACAAGAGCTTAATTTTGCTTAAATTAAAATTGGCTTTCATGACAATCCATCACAGCATAGCCAGTCAGAAACGTCTAAGCAAGCCTGTACTAAAAAAAGAAGAAAACCTCCTAGATGAAGAGGTTTTCTATCAGATTACTTCTCTTATAAACAGCTTATGTTTACTTAGAGGTAAATATCTGGTGGATACGGTGTGTTATCACTAATTGGTGAGTAAAGCGTATTTTCAACAAAGAAGCCATTTGGGGCTTGGGTCGTATCAATTGTAATTGAATCGAACATGACTTGCGGATAGGCCCAGATAAACTGCTTCATTAGGCCAAGAGATACGTTATTTTTCATATCGCCAAAAATCCTCTGCCAAATTGGAGTTCGATAAGGTTTGTTTTTGTCGAATCCATAGATATAAGCAATAGATGCATCTGGTACAAATCCAGATAAATAAGCAACTTTATTTGCCGGATAACCTAAATCTTGAGTTGGTATCTGAGAAACAGTTTGATGAGCTAAATCTAATTTAGCTTCTAAAAGCCAGTCATAGGCTTCAGTCATCATGTAATCAAAATTTGGATAGGAGTAGTGCTGGCTTGGATAGTTGATATAGGTTGCTAGGGTTTGTATTGGAGAACGAATGGATGGGAAAAATATTAAAGGACACACTTGAGCATTTGCATATTTAGCTTTAATGGCTGCTCGAATATTTTGACAGGTCTGTCCTAACTTATTTCTTAACCAATTTAAACTCATCATACGGCGTACCTGTTTTATTCATAGCCTCATAGATTGTGCCTAGGTCTGGCGCATATAGTCCTGTATCGGCATTAAAGGCTAATTTTGTTGGATAGTCATACACACAAGGTAGATTCGTGTCCGTGTTATACCACCACCAAGGTTCACCAATTTGCATGTTAACATTACAGCCGCCAGCAACCATTGTATCTGCGAACTCAATAAAAACTTTGTGCAAATAAGCCAAAGCATTTTGATCACTTAAGCTAAAGAAATAACTCGGTGGTTGGTAACCTGTTTTACCTAAATTGCTATTCCAGTCACGCTGTGCCCAAAACTCATTTGCTCCAAGTGAATACATCTCAAAACTTACCCCAAAAATGGGTTGCATGTTTGCATTATGTAGAGCTTGAGCATATTTCTCATGCCATTTTCGGGTACATGCGTTGACGACTGCCTCACCTGTTACTAACGTATCTGGTATTTGCCATTTATTAATATCGCTTTTCCATGTCATTTCAGGATAATGCGACATTCCACAATAGTGGTTTACCAATCCCTGATATCCCAAAGCGACCATATTGTTGACTAGGCGCTGCGGGTTCAAGTCATAATGGTCATCATAGCTGGTACAGATCCCATAATTGTGCTGGGGTACAACAACACGACTCAGATTTAACTTTGCATTTGTTCCAGTCACGACTGAATTGGTAATACGAATATAACCATCTTCCGGCTGGCTTAACGGCGTAGCTGACTGGCCGTTATAGTGGCTAGTAAAGCCTGAAAATGAGATACGTTGAATATTGGTTACCGGAAAGCTATCTGTAGCAGAAAAACCGGCTTTAACTGTATCCCAGTTAATATGAATGTGCGCCGTTCGCGACGAAGGATTATTTGCATAATTAAATAAGACGATATATGCAATTTTATCTACGCCATTGTCATGATAGTACACCGTTAAAGTTGGGGTTAAACTTGGATTATTAAGTACGGGCATAGAAGCCGATAATTCAATATCAAAATCCCAAACTACCCCTGCATAACTATATTTGGTTTCATATGCTAAAAGTTTATGATCTTTCGTATCATAAGAATCCCAGCTAATCCCTACCAAGTCATTTGTCATACGTGATCTAAAAGATGCTTCAAATCCATTTCCATAATTTGTAATGGCAAAAGACATGGTTTGTGGGCCGTCTATTCTCCAGTAAATAGGACTAAACCGATCAATAAGTGTATTTTGGGTAATTGGATGAGGTGATGTATTAGTATTATTTTGCACATTTTGTCGATTAGTTATCATGACGTCATTCTCTTAATGTATTAAGAAGTTTTATATTAAATAAGTATTCTTATTTTACTGTTCAGATAAGTAACAATGACGTTTAAATTATTTACAGTGCATAATTTTAAAAAGCTCAAAATAAACTTAAACAAAAAAACTTAATATTATTCTAAAATATTTTTTCTACCGAGGAGACTATAAATGTCAAAATTAATACAGCCTATCAGTTTTAAGGCTTTGTTTATATTTACTCCTCTTCTGTTTGTATCAATAGGTTGTAGTGAAACGCTATATTCCCAAACAATCCCATCAGTAAAGTCTTCTTCAGAAAATATCGACTATCCAGAGATCGATACAGCATTAGGAGAAAAGTTACAACCGAATGAGGAAGTAATAGCTCATCAAATAACTCAAGTTATTGAGAAGTCGATTCGTGAACAGTATACGGCGGGAAATGCTTTGCGTGATGCACACCCTAAAGCGCATGGATGTGTTCGTGCTGAATTTCATGTATTTAAAAATATACCAGCTCAACTTTCAAAAGGTATTTTTATTCCAGATAAAAACTATGAAGCATGGATTCGTTTTTCGAATGCTTCTAATGATGCTTCTAGAGCAGATATTGAAAAAGACGCACGTGGAATGGCAATAAAAATCTTAGGTGTATCAGGTCAGAAAATTTTAGAAAATGAAAAAGAGGCTACAACTCAAGACTTTATTATGATTAATCACCCCGTCTTTTTTGTAAATGACGGGCAAAGATACCTGTCTTTTATGAATGATGTAAATAGCCATAATATGGTCAGAAAACTTCACATTCCATTTGCTTTAGGTTTTAAAGGTACTATGAATGCTTTAGGCGCGCGTAATTCTAAAATTGCAAATCCATTATATGCACGGTACTGGTCTATGGTGCCCTATCAATTAGGATTAGGTGTTGACCGTCAAGCGGTTAAATACTCCGTAAGAAATTGCTCTACAGTGTCTGCAACTCTACCTGATCACCCTAGCCATAATTTTTTACGAGATGCTTTAAAAGATACATTGCAAAAGCAAGACGTGTGTATGGAATTTCTTATACAGCCAAGAACTTCGACTAAAATGCTGGTTGAAGATGCAATGACCGAGTGGAAAGAAAATGAAGCACCTTTTTATCAAGTTGCGACCATTCATATTCCAAAGCAAAGCTTTGATACACCTGAACAGAATCAATTTTGTGAAAATCTCTCTTTTACACCGTGGCATGCTTTACCTGAGCATAAACCGCTTGGCGCAATAAATAGAATGCGTAAAATTATTTATGAAAATATAAGCAGAGTTAGACACGATATCAACTCAGCTCCCCGACAAGAACCCAAAAACTAATTTAAGTATAAAAGAACTGCCAATAACCAAAGCAGTTCTTTATAGTTCAGTATTTGATGAGGATGGCCATAGATTTTCTAATGTCTATACATCAATTTCTCAGCAATAGAGCTTAGGTTGGCTAAATTCTTTTTTATTGGATAATCTCCTTTACTCGTATCTATGGTGATCCGATCAATGAAGTCTGCTAACCATAAAATAAATTCTTCTTCATTTTTATAGCTAGGAATCAGACTGCTATCAAATTTGAGCAATACTTCATCTTGAGGATTAAGCAGCGAACCACTGAAATCTAAAAAATTATATAAAAATTTTAATTCTGTTCCTGTAATGGCTTTTTTTATTTCTATAATTAAATTATTTAAGCTTTTTAGATAATTGCTTGAAGAATCTTGTTTAATATTTTTAGAAATTTTTTCTGCTAATAGTAAGTATTTTGGCATTTCTATCTCCTTATCAATTTTTTTATAAAATATGAGTATAAAATTAAAGTTATAAATTTAAGTTTTCAGTTTTTATTGAAGTGTTATTTATTTTTTAAAATTAATAGAGTTTTATGTAAGTTGCAACTTTTTATTATTTTAAAGTGTGAACTACTTTGAATTATATTCTGAGTAAATTAATAGGTTTTATATGATTACTGAATTAAACTATGCTCTTCTTTAAAATAAATAAGCTCAACACTTTTAATTATTGAGCTTATCTTTAATTGGCTTAGTATGACTGAAGTATTTCACTTTAAACTTAAGTCATTTTATGGGAACTCTTCATTTTATGAATTTTCCCACACTTTCTGCATTCTCTGACTTCATCATGTGAAATATCAAAATCATATTCCCAGATGTGTATGCAGAAAAATTGTCTAATATTATGGAGCATAGACACCTCCTTAAAAAAAACCAACAATTATGGAAGTTTTTTAGAGATTCAGAATACATCTAGACTCAATTGTCTAAAAGGGAAATTTTTCACCATATCTTTTTTGAAAGGTATGTGAAAAGCTTAAATTGAAGCAAAAAGAAAATATTTCAAAATATCTTATCTCCTTACTCAATGAAGATAAGTAAAAGTTAGCACTAATCTATGTATCTGTTTTTATAGGGAACAAGTGAGTTCTGTTTACAATGAAAACTTATGTGAAGAGAACGAGATAAAAAAGAGATTAAGCCACAAAAAACCGCCCCAAAAGGCGGTTGCTGAATTTTAACAGCTATGAATAGAAGTACGGCAGAAACCCTTCTATATTTCTTATCACATTATTTTTCTTCGTTTATAATTTTCATAAAAGCTTCAGATTTAAAATAGTTAATAATCAGTTCACCTTCATCATCTGTATGTGAAGATTTTGCTGGTGTCTTAGCGTTATCAAATTCGCAATTAAACTTAAAATCGGGCGGGATAAATTTTGAGATAGGTGGAAGATGGGTTTCTCCGCCTGTCGTCATTCGTTCTATAAATCCAGCTAACCATAAAATATATTCATCTTTATTTTTATGAGTAGGCATGAGGCTAATATCAATTTTGACGGCACATTCATCTAGTGGCTTTGTTAAACATTCGTCAAAGTCAATAAAATTATATTTAAGCTTAAACTTTGTACCTTTGATTTCCTTTCGAATCACACCTATTAAGTTATTTAAATGCTCGGTCGGAGTATCAGAGAAAAGATCATCTTCTTTAATTTTTTTATACACCTTTTCAGCAATCATTAAATATTGTGGCATTTCCTATCTCCTTCCTTCCTCTTTCTAGCTGGTTGCTTACTCAGCTTTTTAAGGAAGTATGATAGAAATCATGTGTTGTAATGTGGTTGTTGGTAACTTAATTGTAAGTATTGTAAAGTTATGAAATCTAAGTATCTAATAAAACGCATCTTATACCGACAAAGAGAATTACGTCACTGTTTTACTTATAAAAAACGTAAACTATCGAAATAATTGTTTGCAATAAAATACAGCTCACATAATTACGTTAATTAATCATATATAACTATAGAAAATTTAAAAAATATTTTATAAGCTACTGTTTTTATTGTATTTTAAATTTTAATCTTCTTAGATTATAACAAAATCATACAGTTATTGTGAATTTTGACATATAAATTGAATATAAGAATGCTCTTATAGCTCTAACTTGGATGCAAATTAAATGCTTACATGATCAATCAGCTATATGAACAGTATAGTACTATGGCCTTAAGTGCTTGGGGCTTTACTGATTTACCTTCTTATACAGATAAATATGATCCTAATGAGAAAGATATAGTGATAAAGACAAATAATTGGTTGAATGATGAGGCAGCAGAGGAAAAAACTCAGCAAGGTCTTACTGCCTTTGTAGCTCTTGATGACGCATTTATGAGTATTGCATCACGAATTTATTTAATTAGAAATGCCAAGGAAACGATTGATCTACAATACTACATTTGGACCAACGATTTTGTGGGGAACCTTATTTTACATGAGCTGCTCAAGGCAGCGGATCGTGGTATCAAAGTTCGCTTATTAATTGATGATCAAAACGGTATAAAGCTTGATGGCATATTAAGAAGCCTTTTACAGCATACCAACTTTGAAATTAGATTATTTAATCCTTATAAATTTCGTTACTTACGTATCTTCGATTATCTCTTCCGATTTAAAAAAGTAAATCATCGGATGCGCAATAAGCTCATTATTGCAGATGCATCGATTGCAGTAACAGGCGGTAGAAATATTAGTAGTGAATATTTTGAAGCAAGTAGTAAGTTTCAATTTACAGATATGGATATCTTATTTTACGGGCATGCAGTGCGACATGCCCAAGCTGTATTTACTGATTTTTGGGAAAGTACTTTAAGCGTAAATGCAACTGATATTATCGGAACTTGTGCTGAGCATCATTTAAAAGCTTTAAGAGAGCACTATGAACAACTCCACCACGAAAACCATAGCCTCACTGAAGATAAGCTTTACGATGCGCAGAGTTATTTAAAAGAGCTTTTAGAGCATAACCCTATTCAATGGTCTAAGGCCCATTTCGTGGCTGATTCTCCGAAGAAAATACTGGGCACTGCAACTGAACATGAAATGCTTTATGGCCAAGTCATGTCTATTATGGGTAAGCCTAAGCAACACTTAGAATTAGCTTCAGCTTATTTTGTACCTACCCAACAAGGCACTTATTACTTAAAGCAACTACGAGTTGAAGGCATAAAAGTCCGCGCTTTAACAAATTCTTTTGCTGCAAACGATGTTGCGATCGTACATGCCTTTTATAGCCAATACCGTGTAGAAATGCTTAAAAATGGTATTGAACTGTATGAGTTTAAACCTGTTCTGGAACGACGACGTAGAACGTGGTACGAAATCGTAACAGGCAGCGTTATACCAGCAAAAGGAAAAAATAAGTCGAGCTTGCATGCCAAGTTTTTTGATGTAGATGGCAAAGTCTTTATCGGATCATTTAACTTTGACCCCCGCTCTACCTATTTAAACACCGAAGTAGGTTTGGTGATTGAGTCCAGTCAATTACAAACTCAGATTTCTGTTATGTTAGATCAACATTTACCTCAAGTAGCATATCAACTTAAGCTAAATAGCCAAGGCCAAATTACTTGGCTAGATTACCAAGCCAACGGACAAGTCATTGAATATGATAAAGACCCGGGAACCAGCCGTTTTCAAAGAACAATGATTAAAGCGGTCTCTTATTTGCCAATTGAGTGGATGATGTAATTTTCTTATTACAAGAAACCGATTTCCTTAAAGAATTTCTGATAGGCTTCTGCTTTTTTCTCAAGAGCTAATGGATATGCTCTAGAAGATGACGGTAATCGATATAAATTAATATCGCGGTCTGCAAAATAAGTTGATGTAGATGTCCCAATTAAAGGTTTTTCCGTGTTCTCAGGTAAAACTGAGATTAAGGTATCTGTGGCTTTATCGCCCGTAGTCATAATAGTGTGACATTGAGGAATCTGTTTCAATAAAACCGCTAAGTCTGTCGGAGTGACAATTTCAAGAAACTTATCTGAAGCATTGCCCTTTAGGCGTTTTATTTGATACGCCGTATCAAAAATAGCAATGCCTGTCTCAATCAGAAAGCTGCGGATAGCTTCTTCGTTAAAGCTTTTTTGGTTCTCACTTAAAAAATAAGTTTTATCTTGAAAAAAGATTAAACCAAAAATTCTCCACATATCGTTTTGAAAGTTCGGATAGTAAAAGTCCATCTTCCATTTATTACGTGGTGGTGGAAAACTTCCTAACATTAATAAACGGGCATTTTCTGGCAAAAACGGTTGCAGTGGATGGGTCTCTATCTCAATTATCATAAAAAATCAGTATTTACTTCAAAATTTATAAATAACTTAACGTATTTTAAGGTTAATCACGAGTCAAGAAGTGCAAATTATCTTAATTAAATGTATTGAGGCGAAACGTTTTGTTGTTTCGCCTCAATCATTTCTAATTTTATATTCATGCTAAAACCAAAATATTTAAGAATTTAAAACTTTAAAGACTTTCCCTGTTCTGGGATGAGCAAAGGTGTTATCTTGATCTAAATTGATAACTTTATCTGAAATCACAATCTTGGAAAGCGGTAACCAGTTTTGTTCGATTTCAGCCGAAGCTAAATTTTTCTCCAATGTATTTTCAAAAATTTGTTCTACTACAATTTCCATCCCACACATACTTTTCGCATTAACTTCTTTTAAAATATGGCGCTTTGACATTCTAATCTCCATTTTTTTATTCTTAACATAAAAAATAGTAAAGGGTGTTTTGCTACAATGTGTAAAATTTAACATTTGAAGTGTTTTTTTTGTTTTAAACATATTTATTTAATAATTAAATGAATAGTGGAATATCTTTAAAAAATAAGTTTTATTATTAAATTAACTTATTAAAGCTATCTTTATTTTAAGTAAAATTAATTTTATAAAAAATAATATTTAAAGGGCTCACGTATGAACCCTTGCATTTAACTTTAAACCTGGACAGCATTATCGAGTGAATTGTCATCTTTACTCTTATTATTATCCTTACTAATCAATGAGTCGGTATCACTATCAGTAGAGAAGCTCTTACTGTTCTTTTGCTTTTTCTTGTACATACACATGCCAATCGCAATACCTGTTCCTAATACTAAAATTGACTTTAACATTTTGCACCTCTTCAATTGACGGAGAAACTTCTGATAAATCAACTTAAATTAATAGCATATTCTTTGTTATTTAAGGGCTTTCATTTGAGCCGCTTTTGTAAGGTATTTAATTTTTATGTTAATTAAAAAGTATAATATTTTGAGAAAATAAATTTTGATACAAAGCAAAAAGCCTATTCTCAAAACAGAATAGGCTTTCTACTGTATTTCAGGATTAAGCAGTATTATTAATTGCTTTAAGCAATCTTATTTATCTTTAAATACTCTTCCAATGTATTTAATGTCGATCTTTTAGTCAAGATAGGAAAGCGATGATTTGCAACAAAATGAACTTTTTTGTGACACGATTATCATTTAATTGTTTAAGGCAATAAAAAACGCCCATTTCTACTTCTCAAAAAGAAATGAGCGCAAGTGAAAACCACTAAAGACCTGAAATACCAAATGTCTTTACATTTAGTACTATTGATTCTAATTAATTTACCAAATGGTTGACAATTAAACCATTTGTATTTTTTTTAGTCATTTCGGCCAATAAAAAAGGTTAAGTAATTCGCTATTTTTAATATGTTTGTCTGTAAATTATTTACCTAGGATGCGATTGAGCACGGTTAACCAATTCGAAAAACAAATTTTTTCTATAATCTCATTCGAATAATGTCGCTTTTGCATTGCTTCAATCAGTAGGTGTAGTCCCCTTACATCTTCAATTTCATGACTAATCAGTGCTCCATCAAAGTCAGAGCCAAAACCGATATGATTTTCTCCCATTTGATCTATTAAATATTCAAGATGTTCTAAAAGTACCTCAATGGATGTGTTTGCATCACGTTGCCCGTCTTTACGCAAAAATGCGACATCAAAATTTAACCCGACTATACCTTTAGAGTCCTTAATTGCTTTAAGTTGGTTATCTGTTAAGTTTCTGGCTTGTGGACATAAAGCATGCACATTTGAGTGAGTTGCGACAATTGGCTGCTGAAGAATGTTAGCTGTATCCCAAAAAGCTCGTTCATTCATATGGGAAACATCAATCACCATTTTTTTATCAGCACAGCGCTTTATAAAAGCTTTACCTTCGTTTGTAAGCCCTGCTCCGGTATCAGGTGAATGCGGAAACTTGGCATTTAAACCATGACCAAAACGACTTGGTCTATTCCAAAGTGGACCGATGCTACGAAGCCCAGCATCATAAAATACATCGAGTAAATCTGGATTATGTTGTAATGCTTCAGCACCTTCCATATGCAATACAATGGCTAACTTTTGCTGTGTTAGGCAGTGCTGGATATCCTGAACAGTTGTGCAAATTTGAATGTCATTAGAGTACTCGGCAAGTTGTTTTGCTAAATCGAGCTGTGCCAAACAAATGTGTTCAATTTGCTGTTGCGTGAAGTCAGATGCGTCTTGGTCAAGGAGTTTGTTGGGATGATGCTGCTTAACATAATGAAAAGGCGGCAAGAAAATAGCAAACATACCGCCAACAAAACCGGCTTGTTGGCAACGTTTTAAATCGAGATGTCCGGTTAAACTTTCTTGAATAAAAGCTTGAGCAGGATTGTTATGATCACTTAACCACAATCGGGTTAGTACATCATTATGGCCATCAAAAACAGGAAATGTGCCATGGTTCATATCGGTTTTCTCATAGCTAATCATCTACAATATTTTGAACCGGAATATTTTGTTGAACCGTAAATTGCTTTGAATTTCGGCTATTACGGAATACCAATTTTTCCAGAGAGGAATCAATTTCGCTCTCGGCACGTGCCTGCTCAATGAATTGATGATACGGCGATTTACCACAAACAGGATCCGCGTTACTTGCGTCGCCTGTTAACATATAAGCTTGACAACGACAGCCACCAAAGTCGCGGTCTTTATCTGGGCAACTACGGCATCCTTCTGGCATCCATGCATCACCACGGAAGTGGTTAAAACCGGTAGACTCATACCAGATTTTTGATAGGCTTTGTTCACGAACATTTGGGAAAGAAATCGGTAATTGTCTTGCTGCGTGACAAGGCAGCGCCATACCATCTGGAGCAACTGTAAAGAAAATTTTACCCCAGCCATTCATACAGGCTTTGGGTCTTTCTTCGTAATAATCAGGCACTACAAAAATAAGTTTGCAAGGATGATTTTGTGCTTTTAACTTTTCCCGATATTCATTGGTAATACGTTCGGCACGTATGAGTTGTTCTTGTGTCGGTAATAAACCCTGACGGTTTAAAAACGCCCAACCATAAAACTGACAAATTGCTAGTTCGACTGTATCTGCATTAAGTTCTAGGCAAAGCTCAATAATTTTATCGATCTGGTCAATGTTATGCCGATGAATTACAAAATTGAGGACCATCGGATAATCATATTTCTTAACAAGTCGGCACATTTCATACTTTTGTTCAAAAGCATGTTTCGACCCTGCCAAAGCATCATTAACGACCGGATCACTCGCTTGAAAGCTAATTTGAATATGGTCTAGGCCAGCTTGCTTTAAATGCGAAATACGCTGTTCGGTAAGTCCCATGCCTGAGGTAATCAGGTTGGTGTAGAAGCCAAGTTGGTGTGCATGCGCCACAAGTTGTTCCAGATCTTGACGCACCAAAGGTTCACCACCGGAAAAACCGAGTTGTACAGCTCCCATTTGACGCGCTTGATCAAAAACATCAAACCACTCTTGCGTGGTCAGTTCATTTTTATGCTGTGCGTAGTCTAAAGGGTTTGAGCAATATGGACATTGTAGCGGGCAACGATAAGTTAACTCCGCTAATAACCATAAAGGTAGGCCAACACCTTCTGTCATACTAAATCAATCCAGTGTTGTTGCTGGGCAACTAACATGTAATCAATAACATCGTTGTCAATTTCGGCTACATCACCAAATTGTTGCTTGAGCTGAGCAATAATTGCAGAAACATTATTTGTCCCATCAATATACTGTCCAATGGCCCCTGCACTTTCATTTAATTTGATCATGCCTTCAGGATATAAAATGACAAAGCCATTTTGAGCAGGCTCAAATTGAAAGCGATAACCTTGGCGCCAGGTAGGCACAAGATTTACATCAAATTGTTCTTTATTCATTTAAATAGTCCTTTGTGCCATACTCGTTCTTGAGTCACGCTATGATACGGTGCTTCATTGTGTACGTATGCCAGTGTTAAAGCATCCAAAATGCTCCATAAAATATCCAGTTTAAACTGTAATATTTCCAGCATTCTTTGTTGTTGTTCATGAGTAGTAAATGAATCAAGCGTGATTGTTAAACCATGTTCAACATCACGGCGTGCTTGACTTAAACGAGAGCGGAAATATTCATAGCCCTTGTCGTCAATCCAAGGGTAATGTTGTGGCCATGACTCAAGACGAGACTGATGAATTTGAGGTGCAAATAGCTCAGTTAAAGAACTGCTTGCTGCCTCACGCCATGACGCACGGCGTGCAAAATTTACATAGGCATCTACAGCAAATCGTACACCCGGCAAAACCAATTCTTCGGAAATCACTTGCTCACGACTCAAGCCTACAGCTTCGGCTAACCGTAACCATGCTTCTCGTCCACCGCCATCAGGATATTCACCATCTTGGTCAATCATGCGCTGAATCCATTCCTGTCGCACACGTTGATCAGGACAATTTGCCATGATCGCAGCATCTTTGAGCGGAATATTGATTTGATAGTAGTAGCGGTTTGCAACCCAAGCCTGAATTTGTTGTTGAGTGGCTTTTCCTTCATACATCATCACATGAAATGGGTGATAGATATGATAATACTGACCTTTATCAATAATGGCCTGTTTAAATTGTTCGGTCGTTAAAGCTTCAGGTGTTTGAGTCATGTTTCACCTTAGAGTTCAATTTGCATGCCATCAAAGGCAACTTCTACATCATTTGCTTTTAGTTCAGCAAATTGAGCAGAGTCTTCATTTAAAATCGGATTGGTATTATTAATATGAATTAGCACTTTCTTTGGTGTACTGAGTTGGTTTAAGTAAGATAAGGAACCGCCTTCACCACTAATGTATAAATGCCCCATTTCACGGCCAGTTTTTTTCCCTACACCGGTTTGCTGCATTTCATCATCTGTCCATAGTGTGCCATCAATCATGACGCAGTCAGAATCTTGCATAATCTGCATGATTTGATCATCAATCTTTCCCAAACCCGGCGCATAGAACAACTGTTTTTGCTTTTTATGATCTTTAATAATCAAGGCGATATTATCGCCCTCATGCGGGTCATAGCGATGTGGAGAATATGGGGGTGCCGCGCTTTGAATAATTAAGGGTAAAAATTCTAAATTTTCGAAACCATCAATTTTAAAAGCTTGTTTAGGATCAATTTGGTGATATTGAAGACCACCATTCCAGTGTTTCAGCATATTGAACACCGGAAAACCCGTGGTGAGATCTTGATAGACCATTTCAGTACACCACACATTCATTGGGCAGCCTTCACGTAAAGTTAAAAGTCCAGTGGTATGGTCAAGTTGGCTATCCATTAAAATAACATTGGTAATACCAGTATCACGTAATTTTCGCGCTGGTTGAGCCGCTTTAAAATCAAATAATTGTTGACGGATATCTGGTGATGCGTTTAATAAAATCCAGTCTACGCCGTTTTCTGAAATTGCAATTGAAGATTGAGTACGCACTTTGGCATTAATCGTACTTGTACGAACACCATGACAATTAGGACAATTACAGTTCCACTGAGGGAAACCGCCTCCAGCTGCTGAACCTAAAATATAAATATGCATAAAATTAATATCTTATTAGAAAGACATAAGCCCTAGAACAAGACTAGGGCTTATGAGAGATTTGAATAGAAATGATTAACGTGCTTCAAAGTACATTGTTACTTCAAAACCAATACGTAAATCAGTGAAAGCTGGTTTTGTCCATTGCATAAATTTTACTCCAGTCAGTATTAATCTCGTGAAATGAATCACTTGATTAAATCACATAAGGCAATTAAAAATTTATTCTAATTAAAAATGCCACGTTTGTAGATAAGCTCGGAACAAGATATTGTTCGATAATTGTGTTTTTTGTCCAAATTTTAATAAATCCTGATCTTTCAAAAGCATTTGAAAAGTCATAACAGGTCAATGTTCTGTTATGACTTATGCCTTACCCAGCTAAGTTCATCAAGTGTTGCTGTGCAATATAAAGTTCTTCTTCCGGCTTAGGATGACATTGCACCCATGTTCCATCAGCCTGTAATTCCCATGCTTGACGATTGTCTTTCAAATAGTTGTTTAGGCCATCTTCAATGACTTGTTTCTTTAATTTTTTATTTTCAATTGGGAAGCAGGTTTCAATACGAGAGAACAAATTACGTTCCATCCAGTCTGCACTTGCACAATAAACTTTTGTATCGCCATCATTATAAAAATAGTAAACCCGCGTATGCTCCAAATAACGACCGACGATTGAACGTACTCGAATATTCTCTGAAAGTCCTGCAACTTGTGGACTCAAGCAGCAAATTGAACGAATAATTAAATCAATTTTTACACCAGCTTGTGATGCTTTATAAAGCGCGCTGATGAGCTGTGGTTCAGTAAGCGCATTCACTTTAATGATGATGTGTGCTTTTTTACCAGCAAGGCTATTTTTAATTTCTTGTTCAATAAGTTCTAACAGCTGAGAATGTAAGGTAAATGGCGCATGAAAAAGCTTTTTAAGCTTTGCCATTTTGCCCATACCGGTCAGTTCTTGGAAAATTTTATGGACGTCTTCACAAATTTCCGCATCATTGGTCAGCAAACCAAAATCGGTATAGATTTTGGCATTCACTGCATGATAGTTGCCTGTACCTAAATGCACATATCTTTTAATTTTGTCTTGTTCACGGCGGACCACTAAAATCATTTTAGCGTGAGTCTTATAGCCAACAATGCCATACACCACGACGGCGCCGGCTTCTTGTAAAACGTTTGCGACTTCAATATTTGATTCTTCATCAAAACGTGCCCGCAACTCAATAACCGCGGTCACTTCTTTACCATTACGCGCAGCTTCTGCGAGTAGCTGTACGATTTCCGAGTTGGCACCACTACGGTATAAGGTTTGTTTAATTGCTAAAACATTTGGATCTTGTGCAGCTTCCCGAAGGAACTTGATAACGGGAGCAAAAGAATCAAATGGATGATGAAGTAGAACATCTCCTGCTTTTAACACATCAAAAATCGGTTTTTTAGTGTATAAAAGCTGAGGCAAAACTTGTTGATATGGTTTATAGCGTAACTCTGGTAAATCAAAGTTTGAGATAAAACGGGCTAAATTAACGGGGCCATCGACGTAGTAAAGATGTTCTGCATCTAAATCGAATTGCTCTAATAAATAGTTAGCAATTTCTTCAGGACATTTTTTTGCTACTTCCAAACGAACTGCTTGGCCAAAACGGCGTGAAGATAACTCACCTTTTAAAGCAGCAGCCAAGTCTTCTACATCTTCAGAAACGGTTAAATCGGCATTTCGAGTTACACGAAATTGATGACAGCCGGTCGCTTTCATACCCGGAAATAAATCTGAAATGTGCTGATGGATAATGGCCGAGAGCAGAATGTAATGCTCTGCACCGCCAGAAATATGTTCTGGAATTTTAACAAGTCTTGGTAACGAACGCGGTGCCGGCACAATAGCTAAATCAATTTGACGTCCAAAAGCGTCTTTACCTTCTAAAGTTACAATGAAGTTTAGACTTTTATTGACCAGCCGTGGAAATGGATGTGCTGGATCTAGACTGATTGGCGTAACTACAGGTTGTACTTCTTTAAAAAAGTATTCTTTAATCCATTCTTTATGCTTTTCTAATATATCGCCGTGCTGAATAAAATGAACGCCATAGCCTTGGAGTTGCGGTAACAAAGTATAGTTTAAGATTTTATATTGCTCTTCAACCGCCTCATGAGCATTTTTTGAAATTTGCTTTAATACTTCTACTAACGGTAAACCTTCTGGTCCGGTTGCCTGACTCATCAAGCTAATTTTCTGGATCAAACTTGCCACACGAATTTCAAAAAACTCATCCAGATTACGTGAAAAAATAATTAAAAAATTCAAACGTTCCAGTAATGGGTGTTCTATATCTTTGGCTTGAGCAAGCACCCGTTTATGAAACTCTAATAAAGAGAGTTCTCTATTAATATACGTTTCTAAATTGTGCTGGTTTGAGCTAGCTAAAGTGGGCAATGATGTCATTCTTGACTCTTATACTGGGTAAAAAAGTTAAAATGAATAAAAAAGATTAATTTATTAATGTATAACCGATTTTATCCACCGGACATTTTGTAACTGCTTTATTGCAAATTCATGAATTTTTTATGAAAACCTTAAAATTAATATTTATTTTTGCCTTATTTACTTCCTTCTAGTCATCCATATCTACCATCATCTTAACATTAATTTTTTTAAAGATT
>NZ_JAWVAV010000054.1:0-17834 GCF_033599315.1 Acinetobacter sp. OYA S30 | reverse complement strand
AAAAAATTAAGTTTGAGACCTTTATCTCCAAGAGATCCAAAACAGCCGCATAGAGCAGCGACTCCCCTCGAATTATTGTTCGATTTAATTTTTGTGGTCGCGATTGCAACAGCAGGTCAGCAGTTACACCACGCAATTATTGAAAATCATCTCTGGCATGCTCTGCCAAGCTACCTGATTGTATTTTTTGCGCTGTGGTGGGCATGGATGAATTTTTCATGGTTCGCCTCAGCTTACGATAATGATGATGCATTGTATCGATGCCTTACTTTTGTTCAGATTGTAGGTTCATTGGTGATGGCCGCAGGTATTCCTGATGTGTTTCGTAGTCAGGATTTTGACATCATTATTGTGGGCTATGTGATTATGCGCTTGGCTTTAGTTACTCAGTGGCTCAGAGCAGCAAAACATGATCCTGAACGGCGAGTTACGGCTTACCGCTATGCGATAGGTATAGTCTTGGTACAAATTGGCTGGCTTGTAGCTAACTTTGCTCATGTCCTTTCTATATCTCTATTTTTATGTCTAGTTGTGTTCGAGTTATTTGTTCCCATCTATGCAGAAAAACATTCGCCTACGCCGTGGCATCCTCACCATATTGTAGAGCGCTATGCTCTCCTCACCATTATTGTTTTGGGCGAATCAATTGTAGGTAGTTTTAATGCCATACGTGATGCGCTTGCGGCTCAATCTATCAATATTCCGGCTGTTTTTTTAATGATTGGCGGATTAATGTTGATGTTTGCAATGTGGTGGGCTTACTTTGATCGCAGTGAACAACATCATCATTTTAAAGGTGTGCGTCCATTTGTATGGGGTTATGGCCATTATTTTGTTTTTGTGAGTATTGCTGCCGTAGGTGCTGCGCTTGCCGCCGCCGTGGATGTTACTACCCATCATGCACATATCTCTGATTTATATATGGGTGTGATTGTTGCTGTGAGTGTGGTGCTTTATACCACTTGTATCTGGATGTTATACGAGTTTGAGTGTTTAGCTGGAATTTCTAAATGGTTTTATCCTATTACCGCATTTATTATTTTATGTATTCCGTTTATTTGTAATAACGTGGGATATAGCGTGTTTGCGATGGGTATAGTCTATACGTTACGTTTATTCATCTCGAATAAATTTATGGAAAATATAGAGCCAAAACAGGTTTAAAAAATAATTAAACTAAAAAACGGGTTTCAATGTGAAACCCGTTTTTTATTGAGTCATCTAGAGCGAAAGTTAAGCAGCTTTTGCTTTTAATGCGCTCATAAGTTTTTGATGTAAGCCACCAAAACCACCATTCGACATAATTACAACGGCATCACCCTCACCTGCTTCATTGACAATACGTTCAATAATCTCATCAAGTGAGCGGCTCACTTGGGCATGGTTAGTCGCAGCTTCAATCACAGGTTGTAAATCCCAATCTAGGCCTTCTGGCTGATACCAGATCACTTCGTCTGCTAAACGTGCAGAATGTGCCAAGCCATCTTTATGGCTACCCATGCGCATGGTATTTGAACGTGGCTCAATAATGGCCCATAAACGACGTTCGCCTAAACGTTTACGTGCGCCATCTAAAGTCGTGTCGATTGCTGTTGGATGGTGAGCGAAGTCATCATAAACCTCAATACCATTGATCGTGCCGAGTAACTCCATACGGCGTTTTACACCGCCAAAGTTAGACAAAGCTTCACATGCCTTTTCAAGCGAAACGCCCACATGTTGAGCCGCTGCAATGGTTGCTAAAGCATTCGCTACGCTATGTTGCCCTGTCATGCTCCATTTCACTTCACCAACGGAATTGCCATTTTCGAGGACTTTAAAATGGCTGCCATCAATTGAGATTAATTCGGCAGATAAAGCAGCTTTTTCATTTGCTTCTAAACTTGTACGAATCACTGGCGTCCAGCAACCCATTTCAAGTACTGCATCAATATGCGTTTCAGTAATTGGCGCAATAATACGGCCTTCACTTGGAATAGTACGCACAAGATGATGGAACTGTTTTTGAATTGCTGCTAAGTCATCAAAAATATCGGCATGGTCAAATTCAAGGTTATTTAAAATCGCCGTTTTTGGATGATAGTGAACAAACTTAGAACGCTTATCAAAGAAAGCTGAGTCATATTCGTCGGCTTCAACGCAGAAGTATTTGCCACCACCTAAACGAGCACTTTCACTAAAACCCAGTGGTACACCACCAATTAAAAAGCCTGGGTTTAAACCAGCCTGATCAAGTACCCAAGCCAACATGGTTGTTGTAGTTGTTTTTCCATGAGTACCCGCCACACCAAGCACATGTTTGCCTTGTAAAACGTGATCGGCAAGGAACTGTGGACCAGAAATATATGGCAGGCCTTCATTAAGCATATATTCCACGGCATCAATACCACGTTTCATGGCGTTGCCGACAATAACCAAGTCCGGATGAGGCTGTAAATGGCTACGGTCATAGCCTTGCATGAGTTCAATACCTGCGTTTTCTAACTGGGTAGACATTGGCGGGTAAACATTTGAATCGGAACCTGTTACCTTATGTCCTAAATCACGAGCTAAAAGTGCTAAAGAGCCCATAAAAGTGCCACAAATACCCAAGATATGCAGATGCATTGCTCGCCTTCTCCACTGCTTTTGTACACAGTATTAATGTGAATTACTGTGTTTTCATTATTGATAAATTTGCCAGCAAAGATAGCAAGGCTCAACTGGAAAAGATAGTCAAAATTCGTTGTCGTTCTATGTGTTTGAGGCACTCATAAAAGTACAGCTTTATTTTTTAGATTTAAGCTGAATTATAGTTTTATCTTTTATAATGTTTTTGATCCATATTAATACTTAAATCATCGTGACGATGAAGGATGTGCCTTTGAGCCCAACGGTTTTAGCTTTTGTGCTATTAATTATTTCGAACTGTTTTATGACACTTGCATGGTATGGGCATCTTAAATTTTTGCACCATGCTCCATTCTGGCAAGCGATTTTATTCGGTTGGATTATCGCCCTACTGGAATATAGTTTTATGATTCCAGCAACTCGAATCTTGAGTGATCAAAACTGGACCTTGGGTGAAATGAAAATTACCCAAGAAGTAGTCACTCTCATTGTATTTGTGCCATTCATGGTGTTGCTGTTTAAACAGCCGTTCAAGCTAGACTATGTTTGGGCTATGTTATGCCTGTTTGGTTGTGTCTATTTTGTATTTAGAAGCCAGTAAAATTATCTGAAATTGGGTTTTCAGACAGATCGTTGTTAAATCCATCGGAATCATGCTTTTTCCACATAAACTTGGGCTTTGGGGTGAGTGAAAAAACAGCTATAATATTGGCCTCATCTTTTTCTCTCATGCTTGGCTTGGTACAAGTCGAGTTTTTACCATTTTTACGCTTTGGAAATGCCAATGAACGCGGTCGCAACAGATACCCAACCTTTAGTCGGAATTATCATGGGTTCCCAGTCCGATTGGGCAACGCTTGAACATACTGCCAATATGCTTAAACAACTTGGTGTCCCATTTGAAGCGGAAGTGGTATCTGCTCACCGTACTCCGGACCGTTTGTTTGAATATGCAGAAACTGCGCGTGATCGTGGTATTCAAGTGATTATTGCAGGCGCTGGTGGAGCTGCGCATTTACCAGGTATGTGTGCGGCAAAAACTGATTTACCTGTGTTGGGTGTACCAGTTAAATCATCAATTTTAAATGGCGTAGATTCATTACTTTCAATTGTACAAATGCCAGCAGGTATCGCTGTAGGTACTTTGGCAATTGGTCCGGCTGGTGCGACCAATGCTGCGATTATGGCTGCTCAAATCTTGGGTTTAACTCGTCCTGAAATCGCAAAAAATGTTGCAGATTTCCGTGCTGCACAAACTGATAAAGTTGCAAGCAACAATATTCCGGGACAGGTTTAAGAGGCTGAAATGGATAAAACTATCGGTATTTTTGGTGGTGGGCAATTGGGCCGTATGATGGCGCAAGCAGCTTTACCATTAAATATTCAATGTACTTTTTTTGAAGCAAATACAGATTGTCCAGCAGGTGTTTTAGGCCAAGTTTTTTCTAGTCAAGATGAACAAGGTTTAAAGCAGTTTATTGAAAGCGCTGATGTTTTCAGTCTTGAGTTTGAAAATACACCTGTTGCAGATGTAGATGTGTTAACACAAACTAAAACACTGCACCCTCCCCGTATTGCTTTAGCAACTGCGCAAAATCGTTTGTCAGAAAAAGCATTGTTTGATGAACTTGAGATTCCTGTTGCGCCGTATCGTGCTGTAGATAGTCTAGAAAGCTTGAAAAAAGCTGTTGCTGAGCTTGGTTTGCCGATTGTACTTAAGACTGCAACTGGCGGATATGATGGCAAAGGTCAGTTTGTACTTCGTTCCGAAGACCAAATTGATACAGCTTGGGCAGAGCTTGGTCCTGCAAAAAGCTTAGTGGCTGAAAGCTTTGTGAAATTTTCTCGCGAAGTTTCGATTATTGCAGTACGTGGTCAAAATGGTGAAGTGAAGACTTGGCCATTGGCTGAAAACCACCATCACAACGGTATTTTGTCGCACTCAATCGTACCTGCACCGAATAGTGAAGCTCTACAACCTGTTGCTCAAGACTACATTACGCGTTTGTTAAATCATCTCAACTATGTAGGTGTGCTAACTCTCGAGCTATTTGTGACAGAACAAGGCTTGTGTGCAAATGAGATGGCACCACGTGTGCATAACTCAGGTCACTGGTCAATTGAAGGTGCTGTATGTTCACAGTTTGAAAACCATATACGAGCTGTTGCAGGGTTACCATTGGGGTCAACAGACGTTGTTCGACCAACGGTTATGATCAATATTATTGGTCAGCATCCTAAAACTGAAGATGTTTTGGCACTAAATGGCGCTCATCTGCACCTTTATAACAAATCGGAACGTGCTGGCCGTAAGTTAGGCCACATTACGTTAATGCCTGTGGATAGTAATGAATTGACGAATTTATGCCGTCAGTTAGCGAAAATTTTGCCAGAACCACTCGCTATAACAGATGATATGATCATTTAAATAAGTTAAATTTTCTAAAAAGCGATCTTCGGATCGTTTTTTTTGTCTTTTAAATTTAAAAAATATTAAAAACCTGTTATTTGCTCACTGTGGATAACTTTTGTTGAGCTTTTGAATTTAAATATAGGCCCTAACTTTGAATTTAAAAATGAAATAAGTTGTTTTGAGAGTTTTTGAATTTAAAATAAGTTATCTCCAATACTTAAAGTTTGAATTTAAATCTGGTACTCCAGCTTGTGTTTGTTTTGAATTTAAAAAGATGTATGTCGTCTGAATGATATTTTGAATTCAAAACTGCGCCTGACTTTTAAATTTAAAACGTATATTCATGAGTAGCCAAGGGTTTGTACTTCACAAGAGTTATGAAAAGCATAAAGAATATAGTGTGTAAGGCACTTTAGGTGTGTGGTTTTATGAGTTATCCACAAGTGGATGGGGCTTGGATTTTTAAATTTAAAATGAAGTTTTTGAATTTAAATTAGAGGGCAGATTTTGAATTTAAAACTCTGGAAATGAATTTAAAGAAGTAATTATGAATTCAAATTTACGATTTCTCTCTGAAAAATTTGAGTCCATAATGGTATGGTACTTACAAATTTAAATTTAAAAATTGAACTAGGATAATATGCGACGTTTTTCTTGTATTGTTGGGTCTGTATTTTTGGCGATGACCCAGGCTCAAGCAGAGCTGGTAATTAATGGTTCTACAATATCTAGTAATGCGACTGTTCCAGTAACGAATAGTGATACTTATACGCCTAATAATAATTTCCAGAGCTGTTTGGCAAATTTACGTTCACAGGCTATTGCTGCTGGTGTTTCAGGTAGCACTTATGATCGCTATACGCAAAATTTAACACCAGATTACTCGGTGATTGATAAGTTAAATTACCAACCAGAGTTTTCGACACCGATTTGGGATTATTTGTCTGGTCTGGTAGATGAAGAACGTGTTGCACTTGGAAAACAAAAACTTGCACAACACCGGGATGTTTTAAATCGTGCTTCTCAAGTGTACGGTGTGCCTGCTGAAACCATTGTAGCGGTATGGGGTGTTGAAAGTAATTTTGGTGATATTTCTGGAAAATATCCTTTATTACAAGCTCTTGGGACTTTAAGTTGTGAAGGGCGCCGACAAGGTTATTTTCGTACCGAGTTTTTTGCCACAATGCGTATTTTACAGCGTGGTGACTTAACTGAAGATCAACTTAAAGGTTCGTGGGCAGGAGCATTTGGTCATACTCAATTTATGCCATCAACTTATGAACGCTTAGCGGTTGATTTTGATGGAGATGGCCGACGCGATTTAGTATCGAGTACTGCAGATGCATTGGCATCAACGGCTAATTTCTTGAATAAAGCAGGTTGGCAGACGGGTATGCCTTGGGGCTTTGAAGTTCAAATTCCAGCAGGCATGTCAATTGATGGAGAAGGACGACGCTCGAAAAAACCATTAAGCAGTTGGAGTGCGCGAGGAGTAACACGGATTGATGGTTCGCCACTAATACAAGGTCCTTTGTCTGGTAGTACGCCAGCCGGTTTAATGGCTCCAGCAGGACCAAGTGGACCAGTATTTTTAGTATTTAAGAATTTTGATGCTATTTATAGTTACAACGCTGCGGAAAGTTACGGGCTGGCAATTGCACATTTGTCTGATCGCTTAAGAGGAGCAGGTCCATTTGTTAGCTCTTGGCCAACTGATGATCCTGGTACTTCACGTGCAGAGCGTCGCGAAATTCAGCAATTTTTGATTAATCGTGGTTATGATATTGGTGCTGTTGATGGATTGATTGGCGATAAAACCCGTGTTGCTATTCGTCAGGAGCAAACCCGTTTAGGTTTAAATCCAACAGGACGGGCAGGGCAACAAATTTTACGTGCATTCCGCCAAGAACAAGCACGAAAAATGATGCAATAAAATATTAAATAAAAAAGGTCTGCATATGCAGACCTTTTTTATTAAACAGCTAAACTATAGATTGATCTAGCTTAACTGCTTCCAATATATCAAAAATAACTGAGGTAACATCTTGGCTTAAATCACGGTCATTAAAGATTTCATAAGCAGTAATTGTGACATCTGTATCACTTGGTAGCTGCTTTTGTTCTTCTTCAATTAGGTGCTCGATAGGCAATAATGTCTGCTTAACTTCCAGATGTAAAATATCTTTATATTCAATATTTTCATCTTCAAGCTCAATTTCTTGCTCATTGAAGTAAGGTAATAAAATAGAATGAAGGTAAGGTTTAAGTTCAATAATATCAAATAGTTCGATATCTCGAGTTTGCTCAATCGTACTAATGTGATCATTTACTTCAATCAGGATATGATAATAACTCATCTTGATCTCCATTCTATTTTAGACGGCTCTTACAATCACAATAACATGACTTTGACATGAATTTCGATGTATCTATTTATAAAATAGATACATCGTATGAGTTCAGTATCTAATTATTGAGGTAAAGCGCTTAATAGATCACGATCAGCATCAGTTAAAATATTACTTTTTTTATCGCTATCTTTTCGAACTGAGTACATTAAAGCACCCGGTTGATCACTATGTTTTAAGCCAAGTGCATGGCCTAATTCATGAGCAATTGTTAAACGTAAATCATCAATAAAACTATATTCATAGATCATGATTTGTTTACCGTTATAAATACCTTTCTTAAATACATCAGCTTGGGCATTTTGCTTAAACTGATTTAATGATTGGTTGAATTCATCATTAATCTGGTTAAAGTGAGTAACCTTTTTATTTAAGTCTGCAGCTTGCTGATTATAAGCAGCAATATCTTTCTTTAAAGCAACTGTCTGTTTTTGTAAATCTTTCTGAGTTTTCGAAAGTGATTTTGCAGTGTATTCAGGTGCTAATTTTCCTTCCTTAAACTGCATCATCTGTTGATCAAAATTCTTCAATTTCTCATTTAAGATCTGTTTTTTATTTTCAAGATCCGATTGAGTTTGACTTAAATTTTGCTTCAACTGTTTAATTTGTTGTTGCTCATCAATTACACGTTGTTGGTCTTGTTTGAACTGAGAAGCGATTTTTTGACGCTCTGCTGAACGATTTTGGCTGTCATCGTATATACAAGACGAATTTCTAACTTTGCATTTGGGTCATAAGTAAAGTAATTTTTACCTGTACCTTCTTTCCAAATATCAGCAGCTTGCTGTGTAATCTGGATCAATTGCTCTTGACTTAAACCAAAACGAGGGTCAACTTCAGCAATTTTATATGTCAAATGTTGAACATTTTTTTTCTGAACTTGGGTGTGTAGGGGAGTCGCAAGATTAGCATTAGCCTGAAAATTAGAAAAAGCAAAGGCCATGCCTAATAACAAAGAAGTTAAACGCATAATCAAAGGGGGAGATTTGAAAAAAACGTATTATAAGAATATAAAATGAAAAATCAATCAAAAAATATACAATTTCGACAAAATAATGAGACCTGCGTCTCATTATTTTTTACCAAATGCCAAATTATTTTTTAGTAAAAATTGAATAGTTTTTATTTTATTTAGTTTATTTAATTAGTTAGTTTTAATGATTTTCATCATTTGAACCATATAATGTAGCCAATAGATCTAAATCTGAATTTGTTAATTTGAAGTTATGAATATCCTGCTCTCTTAAAAGAGGGTACATCAAAGATTTAGGATCATCGGTGTGTTTTAAACCTAATGCATGTCCAAACTCATGAGCAAGAGTTAGGCGCAAATCATCGAATGAAGTAAAGCCATAAATCTGAATTTGATTTTGACTAAACAAGCCTTTATGAAAAGTTTTTGAGCCAGAAGTCGTGCTCAAATTAAATTGCTCAATAGATTGATTAAGCAGGTTTTGTTGTTGATTTATTTGCTTAATTTGTCTATTAAGCATTTCTATTTTATTGCTATGTTGAGAAAACTTTGTTTGTAATTCTAACGAAAGCTGGCTTAACTCAGCTTGGCGTTTGTTTAAACTGCTTTGAGTAAATTGCCCATAGTTTCCTTGATTAAAAAGAGATACATCTTTTTGATATTGTTCGAATTTATAATTAAGATTCTCTTTTTCTTTATTCAAAAGAGAGGTTTCCTGATCAATTTGTTGTTTAAATAAAAGAATAGCTTTATTTTTCTCTCTCCATTCTTCCTGCTGCTTTAATATCTCATTTATACTATTTTTTCTTTCATTTTGAGTAGCTTGTTGATTGTCCAATACTAAATTAATAGTAAGCTCTGCTTGAGAATCATAAATAAAATAGGTTTTCCCAGTTTCTTTTTGCCAAATTTCAGCTGCTTCTTTACCAATTTGAATAAATTGTTCTTTCGTTAATTCAAAACGTGGATCTATATAATCCATCCTATATTTTAAAGGCTGATTAAAAGAAATATTTGATAAATTGCTTTGAGCAAAAGCAGCTACCTGTAAGCTTATACTGAAGTATAGACTTATTCCCCACCATAGAAATTTTTTCATGGCAAAAATAAAAATATAAATAAATTCTTATTGTTAGGATGTAATCCTTATTCGTCAAAGTGATAAAAATGACCAGAGATAGCGATTGTTTTGTGATCTTGCTAAAGAAAGAGAATAAATAAATACATGTGTTTGGCATTAATGGAAAAATTAATGGATTTCATAACAGTGATTTTAATTTTTTAAAATATCTATAAATAATAAATAGTTAATTTTTATGATTGGCTATTTTGCCCATTAAGTTTATGAAAATATATAAAAAATATTATTGTTATTTTTTGTAAATAATAAAAAACCGCGCCTTCGCGCGGTCTTTTTTAAAGAGACAAATTATTTTTTGTCATCTTTTACTTCAGTGAACTCAGCATCTACAACGCCATCGTCTGCTTTTTGTTGACCAGCATCACCACCTTGGAATGCATTTGGGTCGAAACCTTCAGCACCGCCAGCTTGTTGCGCTTGTTCATAAGCACGTTGAGTGATCGGCATTAAGATGTTTTGTAAAGCTTCAGTTTTCGCTTTGATTGCTTCAACATCATTTTCTTTTGTTGCTGCTTCAAGTTCAGAAACTGCTGTATTTACCGCTGTTTTTTCATCTTCAGTCACTTTGTCACCAAGATCTTTAACAGCTTTGTTTGAGCTTGAAATTAATGCATCAGCTTCGTTACGAGCTTTTGCAAGTTCTTCAAACTTACGGTCTTCTTCAGCATTTGCTTCTGCATCTTTAATCATCGCTTCGATTTCAGCATCAGATAAACCTGAGTTTGCCTTAATCTGGATCGATTGCTCTTTACCAGTGCTCTTGTCTTTTGCAGACACTTTCAAGATACCGTCAGCGTTAATATCGAAAGATACTTCAATTTGTGGCACACCACGTGGAGCAGGTGGGATGTCACCTAACTGGAAGTTACCCAACAATTTGTTTTGTTGAGCCATCTTACGTTCACCTTGGTAAACTGAAATATCGACCGCTGGTTGGTTATCAGCAGCAGTAGAGAACACTTGTGATTTCTTCGCAGGAATCGTTGTGTTTTTCTCAATGATTGGTGTTAATACACCACCCATTGTTTCAATACCTAAAGTTAATGGTGTTACGTCAAGAAGCAATACGTCGTTCTTGTCACCAGACAATACAGCACCTTGAATTGCAGCACCGATTGCAACTGCTTCGTCAGGGTTCACGTCTTTACGTGGCTCTCTACCGAAGAATTCTTGTACTTTTTGTTGTACAAGTGGCATACGAGACTGACCACCAACTAAGATGACGTCAGAGATGTCAGAAGTCGAAAGACCAGCATCTTTAAGAGCAATCTTACAAGGTTCGATAGTACGAGCAACTAAATCAGCAACTAAACCTTCAAGTTTTGCACGAGTTACGTTGATCACTAAGTGTTTAGGACCAGTCGCATCAGCAGTGATGTATGGAAGGTTGATTTCAGTTGCATTCGAAGAAGAAAGCTCGATTTTTGCTTTTTCAGCAGCTTCTTTCAAACGTTGTAACGCAAGTGGATCGTTTTTCAAGTTTACGTTTTGTTCTTTCTTGAATTCTTCAACCAAGTATTCAATTAACGCGTTATCGAAGTCTTCACCACCAAGGAAAGTATCACCGTTAGTTGATAACACTTCAATTTGTTGGTCGCCATCAAGATCCGCGATTTCAATGATAGATACGTCAAATGTACCACCACCTAAGTCGTAAACTGCAACTTTACGGTCGCCTTCTTTTTTGTCCATACCGAACGCAAGTGCAGCAGCAGTTGGTTCGTTAATGATACGTTTAACATCTAAACCAGCGATTTTACCCGCATCTTTAGTTGCTTGACGTTGAGCATCGTTAAAGTAAGCAGGAACAGTAATTACAGCTTCAGTTACTGTTTCACCTAAATAATCTTCTGCAGTTTTTTTCATCTTTTTCAAGATTTCAGCAGAGATCTGTTGAGGTGCTAGTTTTTTATCGTTTACTTCAACCCAAGCATCACCGTTGTCTGCTTTGATGATTTTATAAGGTACAAGACCGATGTCTTTTTGTACTGCTTGATCTTCATAACGACGACCAATTAAACGCTTGATCGCGAATAATGTATTTTTAGGATTTGTTACTGCCTGACGCTTAGCGCTTTGGCCCACTAAGATCTCGCCATCTTTATACGCAATGATCGATGGAGTTGTACGTGCGCCTTCTGCGTTTTCGATTACTTTTACTTTATCGCCTTCAAGTACAGCAACACATGAGTTGGTAGTACCTAAGTCAATACCAATAATTTTTGCCATTTGGTGTGTTCCTCTAAAATTCTGTTGCAATGTTTTTGCTTGTTATTCGATATGAGAGTCAATCGGTTTTTTTCAAGCATTTTTATGAAAAAAAATCAAAAAACTCTCAAATTCTTGGGCTTTTAGCAAAGAGATGCTTTGCTTTTGCTCATTTTATTGACCAACCATAACCATAGCAGGGCGCAATAAGCGGCCATTTAAGGTATAGCCTTTTTGTAAAACGGTACCGATTTCATTTGCTTTTGCATTTGGATCAATGCCAACAGCTTGGTGTAAATCTGCGTTGAAACCATTTTGAGTATCAGCTTCTACAACGCCAAATTTCTCAAGAGTCGTTAAAAGTGACTTTAAGGTTAACTTAACACCTTCAAGTACAGGCGTTTCTTCATCGCCAGCTGCCTGAATTGCGCGTTCTAAATTGTCGACAGAGTCCAACAATTCTTTTGCAAATTTCTCAAGCACAGTCTCTTTATGCTTCTCAGACTCACGCTGAATACGCTCTACACTTTTTTGTGCTTCGTAAACTGCATTGGCAGTACGAGCTTTTTCAAGCTTAAGATTTTCTTCTAGTTTAGTGATTTGCGCTTGTAAAGATTCAACGGTAACGTCGTTTGCTTGCTCTACACCTTCAGCCTGAGTTTGCTCGTTAGATTGCTCAACTTGCTCATTTTGAATGTCTTGAGCTTGCTCGTTTTGCTCATTAGCCATTGATGATCTCCGTTTAAATGGGTTTTTAAACATGTACAGTCCTTTTTGGCATCAGTATTTACTGTGTAAAACCTGAACTGCCATGCATATGCTGTAATTCATTAATAGGGATGAAGTATGGGCATTGCCTAAAAATTCAAGCGTACACGGCAATTTAAAGCTTTTAATTTTGCGGTTTTAAGTAAAAATCTAAATTTTCGATCATAAAAGCTATAAATTCTTGAGTGATTCGGGGTAAATGTTGTCTAGAGGCATACACGACCGACAAACTTAACTCGGGGGCCGTAAAATTTTTAAATAAAGCTTTTAAGCGTTTTTCTTTTAAATCTTTCTCAACTAATAATGTAGGCAACATTGCGACTCCCTGTGCATGTAAGCACATATCGTAAAGAGCATTCACATCATTACTTTTAAAAGTGACATTTAGAGGATAGTTCTGAGGTTGTTGCTCATTATCAAAAAGTGTCCAGAATTGATGTTGGCTATGATGTGCAATACATTCATGTTGAATGAGTTGACGAGGATGGAGTAGGGGACTGTGCTGTTTTAAATAATCAGGATGAGCACAGAAAACGGATTCGATTTGACAAACTGGCCGTGCAATTAAACCATCTGCGACTTTTTGAGTAATGCGTAGTGCCAAGTCCACTTGTGCATCTATAAGATCCATCGTGCTTTCAGTCAGGTATACATCAAACTGAATATGAGGATGCTGTCTCTTAAATTGCCGAATACATTCCGCAACCCCAAGTTCAAATAGAAATAATCCGCATGTAAAACGGATTGTACCGTTGTGTTGTTCAGGTGCTGCGAGTTCTTGTAAAAGTTGTTGCTGCTGTAAAATATTTTCGCAGTAGAGCAGAGCTTTTTCACCTGCGGGTGTAAGAGATATTTTTCGGGTATTTCTCTGAAATAGTCGAGTTGAGAACGTATGTTCAAGGTGCTCAAGATAACGCGAAACCATTGCACGAGAATAATTAAGATGCTCTGCGGCTTTAGTTAAATTACCGTGTTGTGCAATAGAAACAAAGACCTGAATGGCTTTTAAAGTATCCATATGTCTAGCTATTATTACAATATATGCAACAGTTTATCTTAAATTAGTGCGTTTATCTTACATAAATTGCAATTTAAAGTGTTCTTCATGAAACAGGAGAATACCTAATGAAATTATTTAAATTATCCGCTTCCGCACTTGCTACTGCTACAGCATTAACTATGGCTCAGTCAGCTTTTGCTCAAGATCTGAAAATTCAGAGTTTTCTGGCTAAACCAGAGCACTTTGGTGTCACCTCAACCTTAATAGAAGGCGACAAAGAAGTTTTACTGGTTAATGCACAATTCTCAAAATCTGAAGCATTACGTATTGCTGCAAATATTCTCGATAGGGGTAAAACATTAAAAACTATTTTCGTAAGCTATGGCGACCCGGACTATTATTTCGGCTTAGATGTATTTAAACAGTATTTCCCGAATGTACAGATCATTGCTACGCCGGAAACAGTAAAGCATATTCAGGATACTCAAGCGCTTAAAGTTAAATATTGGGGGCCACAAATGGGTGCAAATGCACCTAGCCAAATTATTGTGCCTCAAGCTTACACTGCTAAAACTTTAAAACTTGAGAATGAATCAATCGAGATTAAAGGTAAAAAAGAGCTTACTTATTTATGGGTTCCTTCTGCAAAAGCAGTTGTGGGTGGTATTCCGGTATCTTCAGGTATTCATTTATGGATGGCAGATACACCTAAAACCAAAGATCGTGTGGAAGTCATTCAATCTTTAGAAAGCATCAAAGCACTGCAACCTAAAATTGTTGTACCTGCTCATATGGTTGAGGGAGCTCCACAAGGTCTAGATGCCGTTAACTTTTCGATTAACTATTTAAATAGTTATGAAAAAGCAGCTAAAGCAACTAAAAATGCTACTGAGCTGAGCAAGCTCATGCAGAAGCAATACCCAACGCTTCAAAGTGTTGATAGCTTAGAGCTCGGCGCTAAAGTGGTAAAAGGTGAAATGCAGTGGCCATAATCTAGCGTTTAAGCCATATTAACTTTCAAGAAAGCCGTGACAATTCACGGCTTTCTTACAGAAAAATCAATTTTAAAAGTCAAAAAGCTCTGTAACAATCTACGCAACTTGTATTGCGTTTCTATAAAGGGAAATATTTTGAATATATCTGTCAAATAGAGAAAAAATAAAAAATTGATAAAATTAAACAAGTGCTTATCTATAGTTTCATTTATAAAATAATATAGTTGATTTAAGAAAGTAATTTTAATAAAAAATTGCAGAATTTGTACCGCTATTACTACAAAAGACAACCAATGATACGCACGTTGAGAAAAAAAATTGTGAATTATAGGCAGCGCGAAGATGAACTTTGCATTTAAATGTTTGTCGTAATGAAAGGAAAGCTATCATGAAAAAATTAGGTCTTATCTCTGTAGTACTTGCTGGTGTTGCATTTACAGCTGTTGGTTGTGCATCAGAAGCTGGTTTAAACGCTTCTGGTTCTGCTCAAACAAGTGCTAGCCCATCTGGCGTACAAGCTGGTGTTGGTGTAGATGCAGGTGTTTCTGGTCAAGCTCAACCAGGTCAAGTTGATGCTGGCGCTTCTGGTTCAGTTTCAGGTTCTGCAGCTGCTCAGTAATTTGCTGCTAAAAATAAGAGATATGAGTTTATAGAACGTATATGTTCAAGATGCCGATACATATATGAAATGAGCTGCTACTCATTTTTCTATAAATTAGAGAGAATTTATATTCCTCAAAAAAGCCCCAAGAGACTTATTGCTTTGGGGCTTTTTATATAGAAGTAGTATGTTTAGTCATCATGACGATAATCTCTATGATCATGATCTCGGTCTTCTAAGCGTTTCTTCTCCCATTCACGGTGTCGTTTTTCCCATTCACGACGGTCCTTTTGCTGTTCACGAATATCTTTGCGTTGTTGTTCATATAATCTTTTACGCTCTTCCCAACGTTTGCGTTCCCACTCATTATATCGACGTCCATCGTTACGGTCATAACGATCGTCATCATGATCATGGTAACCATAACCACCGCGATAATAAGGATCATCTGTATAAGCAACACAGCCTACAGTTAAAAGACTGGTTGCTAACAAAGTAACAACTAGTTTTGCTGACATAGCAGTACCTCTTTTTGTCTGTTAACAATAATTGGTAAAAAAGTCCTGTTTTAAACGACAGATTTGTTAATGACATTTGCTATAAATCAGATTAGCGTAGATTGGTTTTTACCTTTGTATCTTGATTGCATGAGTTGTATGCGAATATAGTCAAACAACAAAGAATTCTGTAGAAAATATGAAGGATAAGAGGGATTCAAGGAGACAAGCATGACAGCATTTAATCAAAAAATTCAAACATTGCTAGATAAGGGGCAAGGTCCTGCTGCTCGAGCACTTGATAGGTTACCTCGACTAGCTCAAGAGTCTCTCGCTAAAATTTTAGGATACTCTTATCAATATCCAGATCTCGATTCATTTACGAAATGCATGATGGCTGTGCAAATTAAACAGGGGAGAGTGGGATTTATTGGTTCAGACCCAATTGAATCAAGAAGAGCATTCGATGCACAAATGCAGGCCATACGCCAAAAACCAACTGATATTGAGTTAGTAGAAGATATTCGCTTACCCCTACAAAGCGGGACTATCTTTGCTAGACATTATCATCCTGCCCCTAACAAAAAATTGCCATTGATCGTGTTCTATCATGGAGGTGGTTTTGTTGTAGGTGGTTTAGATACTCATGATGAGGTTTGTCGCTTATTAGCAAAATATGCAAAAGTACAGGTGCTCAGTATCGACTACCCTTTAGCACCTGAAGTTTCACCACAACATTTAATTCAATCGTGTGAAGATGCATTAGCTTGGGTTTATCAAAACCGCAGACAATTAAAAATATTAAAAAGTAGAATTGCTGTCGCAGGGGATAGTGCTGGCGGAAATATTAGTACTGTTGTAGCGCAAAGATCAGTAAATAAAGCTTATGCTCCGCAGGCACAATTATTGATTTATCCTACAGTCGACTTCAAAAGTAGACATCCTTCATTTTATGCTTATAACGAAGGGTTAGTCTTAACAAATACTGATATTGACTATGTCACACAGTATTATGCAACTCATCATAATGTAGAACTTGATGATCCAATAATTTCACCTACCTATGGCAATCTAAAGAAAAACCCGCCCGCTTTTGTGATTACAGCGGGGCATGATGTCTTACATGATGAAGCTAAAATATATAGTCATAAGTTAAGACAAAATGGTGTGAAAATGCATTATGAAGAATTTCCGGATCAGACCCATGGCTTTATTAACCTGACTCCGATTTCTAGAAAAGCAAAACGTTATACGATCGAAATTAGTAAAAACTTTAGAAAGTTTTGGGATAAAAACAGTTAAGTAAGCTGATTAATCCATGTTTCACGTGGAACGTGGATTAATATAAAAGCTATATAAAGCTATTAATAAATACTCACTAGAATTGTTTGCCGTAGGCGATTAGATTTAACGGTTAATTATTTATAAAGTTGTTGTAGGGCAATATGAAAAAATTACTGATGTTGTTGTGTTTAGGAGTAAGTAGTCACTCAGTGTGGGCGAATACCTTAGTTGAGATGCAAACAAATTTAGGCAACATCGAAATAGAGTTATACGATGATAAAGCACCAATGAGTGTGAATAACTTTAAAGGTTATATAAAATCTGGTTTTTATAAAGAGACCATCTTTCACCGTGTCATTCCAGGATTTATGGCTCAAGGTGGCGGAATGACTGCGAACATGCAGGAAAAGACAACACGAGCACCTATTAAAAACGAAGCAGGAAATGGTATTGCAAATACACGAGGTACTTTGGCGATGGCCCGTACTTCAAATCCTGATTCAGCAACTAGCCAGTTTTTTATAAATGTTGCAGACAATAACTTTCTTAACCGTTCACCAGGAAATCCCGGATATGCTGTTTTTGGTAAAGTGGTCAAAGGAATGGATGTAGTTGACCGTATTGTTCAGGCTCCTACATCAAACTATGGCATGCATCAAAACGTACCAAAACAGCCTATAAAGATAGTAGATATAAAAATCAAAAATTCTCAAAAATAAATTAACCATATAAATCAGTTATTTAATTATTTTTAAAATTTTATTTGGCTGAAAAAGAACCGGTCGAGCGCGCATATTTATAAAAGTGCTTGCGTACCGGTTTTTTTTCCCTATAATGCACTCATCCCGACGCGATACACGAGAATATCTTAGCTTACAGGGTTAAGATGAAGGTTTTGTATTGCGTTGAATTCTGTCTCTGATGAGGAGCAGAAAA
>NZ_JAWVAV010000053.1:0-18109 GCF_033599315.1 Acinetobacter sp. OYA S30 | reverse complement strand
TAAAAACCTAGAGTCGGTTAAACCAATTTATAGAGTATTTAAACGGTATAAATAGAGAGATTTTGGCAAAGACCAATAAATGAGAAGAAATAGTACGCATGAGCGAACTCCTTTGGCTATAAAGAAGTTTCACCACCTTACTGTCAAATAATGGTGGTGAAACGAGAGAAGGTTGACAGACTGATAGCCAAAAGATCAGCACACCCGAAGGTGTCCCCCTCCCGTTCCACCGCAGAGGGGGCACGCAGGGATGCCCACAAAAAAGAGAGACTTTTTCGTGTGCGTTGGCTATCCGACCTGTCAAAGTCGACTGGCAATGTAGGCCAGCAGGCAAAGGATAGTATTCGCTTTTCTTGTCGTCAAGCGTGGGAAATATAGTTTGTATTAAGTTCGAGCGGTTGGATGATGAGATTAGAATAAGGTTTAAAAAGTTATGTCTTATTAAAATTTATTTTTCAAAAAGTTAAATACTTTAACTTTTGTATTGATTTTAACTTTTTACCGTAATAATATTCTTCTTAGATAGTTTCGACAAATTACTTATATACAGAGGTGATTGTTTCAAGTTCTGCCCTAATTTAAGGACATCCAAATGAATGTTGAACAAGAAACAATCCTTCTAGCTGTTAATGATTTGAAGAAAATAGCTGAGGTTTTACGAAAACATAAAGAGTTTCAACTTGCTGAAATAATTGATGAATATATAAAAAATTCATCAGCTTTAGAAAATCCAAGTAATCAAGATTTTCCTGTTGACCTATATAAAGTTGTTAATACGAGTTTTAATCTTTTGAAACTTATGGAAATTCTGGAGAAAGTTTTTAATGATTTCTAACAGCGATCTCAGTTCTTCTTGCAATAGAACACGTTATTTTCTGCCCTATAAGTTTTTGGACTTCAAGATAATGGAGGTAAGTATCTTGAAAAATAAAATCTTAGCAAAGAGGAGTTAGCGTATGAAGACGTTAAACCAAAACCCTGTAATAGAAATTTCTAACTAATACTCTGAATATAAACAAGAAAATGGAGCAATCATTTTCTTGTTTGAAATAAAAAAACTGACATTTTTTTATTTCAGTTAGTAATTCAGTCGAAAAAGATCGAAATAGAAGGTAATAAGATGAAAGTATCACGTGTGTTGGATTATATTGCTCTAGCTGAATTAGCTGAAGTAACCGAGAGAGTTTTTAAAAGTACTTTTTCTCGTTTGTCCGCATACATATATACATCTATAGAACTGAGCCTAAATTTTATACCTCTATTTTTATCCAACTATCCTCAACATACCCAATATTTGATTTGCATGTCAGAACCAAATCAAACTAGCGCTCAGATGTGGGCTTCCCTAGTTCACTTTAAATCCCGATATTAAATATTAAGAATTAATTTTCTTTTTAAATTCTTCAGGTAACATTTATGACAACATATTTTTCAGGTTTCAAAATAAAAGGCTTACGGTTAAAACACAATCTACAAGCTTTAGAAGTAGCTACGGCTTTAGATATCACGCCTACTTACCTTTCTTTAATTGAATCAGGCAAAAAAAAACCATCTTCAAAAGTCTTAAAAAAAGCTGCTCAATTGTTTAATGTTACTCTAGAGGACTTTATAGAATCAGAAGAGCTAATAAATGATTTTGAAGAACTCTCAAAAAAAATTGATATTGCAAATATTATTGCCGTACTAGAAATGACCCAAAAAATGAAAGGCTAGAAGTAGTCTTATTATTATTTAATATACTGAGGTATAAAATTTTCTTCATTTCTTTCTATTTAAACTATATTCTTACCTTTTAATCTAAACAATTTAAATGACATCATGTCGAATAGCCCATGCAACCAAAACTAAAATAAAAGTAATAAGTAAACTTAAAGATGAAGATATTAATAAATACAGAAGTGCTAAGTAATTAGGACCACCTATAGTAAAAAATTGTGCATTGGCCCAATCTTTAGGAAATAAAATTGCTAAAATAAATAGAGTGATAATAAAAAATGATAAAAACCATATTGGCGCTAAATAGCGAAGCTTCCACCCTGCTTTAACTACAAAATAGCCAATGCCATATAAGAATATAAAAAAAATAGCGAAACCCAATATAGACATAGTACCTTCTTTTAAATAATAACTTACTTGTCACAACGTTAATTTAGAAAACTTTATTACGAATACTCCACACTACAATAACAAGTAGTAATGTTAATAAGGTTGAAGACATACCTGCCACAAAAAATAAATCTACTGCTCGCCAATTCAAAGATATCCTTCCATCCACAAAAAATTGGACATATCTTCCTTTAAAATAAAGTAGTAATAAAAAACCCAACCAAACAATTATAAATGTTGAAATAAAAGATAGGGCAGCCAAATGCCGAATCCTCCATTTAGTTTTAGCTATAAAGTATCCAATGACATGTGAAATTATAAAAAAATAGCGAAACCCAATATAGACATAGTATCCTCTTTAAGATTATTTTTTATATTAACTACTTGTCCCTCATTTAAAACTATTACTCTTCGGATGAAATCCAAAAAATCTTGCTCCAACTACCCATCCTGATAGATATATAAGCTTACCTAGTTCTGTTATTCCAGCAAAAAGTATGCCCCATAATATAAACCCTCCCGTTAAAATTAGAGAGAATAAAATAAAGAACAAAACAGCTAAAAGAAAAAAGACAAAGTATTTATTTAAAAATTTATCAACAGCAGATATAAAAATAGATAAAGACTTTTGAATTAAAAATATAGTATATCGGCCAACAAGTAACCCTACAAAAAAAGTAAGTATCATAATAACTATTGACACTGCTTAAGTTATTCCTTTTTTTAATATTAAAATAATTTTCTATTTCTCATTATAGTTCCTAACAAGAGATAGAACTTCATTTCTTTTCATTTGCTTATCACTTTTTATTAAGCATTTAATATGCCAATTTTTATCATTTTTATTAAAAAAGAAGATTTAATAGGAGTTAAGCAACCTAAAACCACTCAACTCCTTAGAAAGGCTTAATCAATCCATCAACTTTTTACGGCGATACAACCCACAATTCCCAGAAAATAGCGCTGCCAATAAACAAGTAATAATGGCATAAGTCGCAACATTCATTCCAAATAGCTCAACAGCTAAAATAATAGAGGTCAACGGTGCCTTACTTGCTCCAGAAAACAGACTTACCAAACCTAAGCCTGCAAGCAATGAAATAGGCAGGTTTAAAACTGCGCCTAAAGCATTACCTAATGTCGCACCCACATAAAACAACGGGGTAATTTCACCACCTTTAAAGCCTGAACCTAAAGTGATGGCAGTAAAAATAGTCTTGTTAAAAAAGTCGTAAAACTCAATCGGTACATAAAAAGATGAAATGATTTTATCTGTACCCAAACCGTTGTATTGCTGATGCGCGGTGAACAACGTAAGTAGCATAATGACAATACCACCCGCCATCGTTCTTAATGGTAAATAACGAACATATTTATAAAAGACGTCACTCGCAAAATGGATGGCCGCAATAAAAAAACGTGCGACTAAACCAAAGATCAGACCTGCCACAATTAAGTTCATGAGCGTGCCAAAATGAATGGCTGGAAATTCACTAATCACATAAAAAACATGCGGATGAACAATTTCGAATAGCTCAGGTATGGCCGAAGCAATCAGCGCCGAAACAAAACATGGAAAAATGGCTGAGTATCTTAAATTACCTAAGGCAGTAATTTCTAAACCATAGATTGCACCTGCCAGAGGCAAGCCAAATACCCCCGCAAATCCCGCGCCAATACTGGCGATTAAGCAAATTTTTCGATTATCTTCCGAGATTTTTAAAATATGGCTCAGGTGGTCAATTAAAGCACCCGAAAGTTGAACTGCTGGTGCCTCTCGCCCTGCCGAACCACCAAACAACTGCGTTAAAATTGAGGTGATAAAAATGATGGGGCTCATTCGTTTTGGAATAAACGACTTGGGTTGGTGAATTTCATCTATGAGTAAATGAGTTCCGCGTTCAATGGGCGAACCATATTTTTTAATGAGGTAACCAATACCAAAACCTACAAAAGGCAAGAAATAAATAAGCCAGTGATGCAGGCTTCTCACTTTATTTGAAATATCAAAAGCTACAAAAATTAAAGTCGATGCTAACCCTGCAACGACTCCAATCACAATCGAAATGACGAGCCAGTAGACACTGTATTTTAGAATTTGATCATATTCAGATGAAGGTAGAATTTTCATTCGCTTTCTTCAATTCGCCTTTGAGTGAGTGCCAAATTCTCAAATTGTTTTTATGCTGCCAGCTCATTAAGTGAGAAATGCTTAAACTGGGCTAAAAATTAAAGCCCGCATATGCGAGCTTTCAATACAGTGATTAATTTTTAGTATCACCAAACTGTGACAAATATCTCATAATTACTGTATTTTTTCAAGACGAAATTCGTTAACGACAACCTCGAAAAAATGCCTCACTGACTTAATAGATAAAGGTTATGTTGAGTCTTAGCGAACTAAGACTCAATCAATTTAAAACAGTTCAAAGCTTAGTGAATACTCGCAATAGCAGTTTCAGCATGGCAGGTCACGCCTTTCTCGGCACTAATCTGAATAACACCACTGCGGTGTGCCAATACCTGCACTTCCATTTTCATGGCTTCCATAATGGCAACCACTTGCCCTTCTGTCACTTGCTCACCATTTTCAACTTTCCAAGCACTAATCACACCATTAATTGGGGCAAGTAAATGCTCTGCACTGACTTCTGGCTCGGCAGTCTGCGCTTGAGCTGCGGTTGCTGGCCCTTGTGCAAACATGCCCGCAGGTAAACCTAGACGGTGTAACTTGCCATCAATTTCAATGTAGCTGAGCAGCATTGGTTGTTGATGGTTTGGAATGCCACGTTTGGTTGGCTTTAACTCTTGTTTAAAGTCATTTTCGATCCAGCGTGTATGTACATTAAATTCATCTGTAAAGTCAGGTTCATTAAGTACCGCACGGTGGAAGTCTAAAACCGACGCCACGCCTTCAATTTTGAATTGTTTCAAAGCACGTTTCGCACGGGCAATTGCAACTTCGCGGGTTGGACCAGTCACAATCAGTTTTGCCATGAGTGAGTCAAAGTGGCTAGATACTAATGAACCCGTGCGAACGCCAGTGTCCACGCGTACACCGTTACCAAACGGCGCTTCAAACAAACTCAACACACCAAAGGCCGGAATAAACCCACGCGCTGGGTCTTCGGCATTAATGCGAAACTCAATGGCATGGCCTTGTGCTTTCGGTGTTTCTTTAATAGAAAGCTCATGGCCTTGTGCCACGCGAATTTGCTCAACGACCAAATCCACTTTGGAAGTTTCTTCGGTCACTGGGTGCTCAACTTGCAAACGTGTGTTTACTTCTAAGAATGAAAGCTTGCCATCACGACTCAGTAAATATTCAACTGTTCCCGCACCGACATAGTTTGCGGCCTGACAAATATTTTTTGCCGAGCTTAAAATTTGCTGATAAATCTCATCGCTAATAAATGGCGCTGGTGCTTCTTCGACTAACTTCTGGTTACGGCGTTGCAACGAGCAATCACGTGTACCCAGTACCACAATATTGCCATGTTGGTCGGCTATTACTTGCGCTTCTACATGGCGCGGTTTATCAAGATATTGCTCGACAAAACACTCACCACGACCAAAGGCAGCTTTTGCCTCTCGCACTGCCGACTCATACAGCTCTTTGACTTCTTCGAGTTTCCACGCGACTTTTAAGCCGCGGCCACCACCACCAAACGCGGCTTTAATGGCAATTGGTAAACCATATTGTTTGGCAAACTCTAAAGCTTCATCTGCATTATTAAGTGGGTCTTGTGTACCCTGAACCAACGGCGCACCAACCGAAGCTGCAATTTTACGTGCTTCGATTTTATCACCTAGTTTTTCAATGGCACTTGAAGATGGCCCTACCCATTTTAAGCCCGCGTCAATCACAGCTTGGGCAAATTCGGCACGTTCAGATAAAAAGCCATAACCCGGATGGACCATGGTTGCTTTCGATTTTTTTGCAACTTCGATAATGGCTGGAATATTTAAATAGGTTTCACTGGCAGTCGCACCAGCCAAGCCCCATGCTTCATCTGCAAGTTCAACATGCATGCTGCCAATGTCATCATCTGCATATAATGCGACCGATGAAATTCCCATGTCACGACAAGCATGGATAATACGAACGGCAATTTCACCACGGTTAGCAATCAATAATTTTTCTGTATTCATCATTCATTCTCAAAATCTGTAAATTCGGCAATTTTTTTAAATTTGATGCAGCAACCTGCTGGAATCTGTGCCACCAAGTCCCATTGGTGTTTAGCAACTGAAGCAATGACCGGATATCCGCCTGTTAAAGGATGATCATTCATAAACAAAACTGGCTGCCCACTCGGTGGAATTTGCAAAGCGCCAATGCATGTGCCTTCACTTTCCAGTTCATGGGTAATTTTGCGAGTTAAAGGCTGTGTACCTGAAAGTCTTAGCCCGACGCGGTTGCTTTCATTGGTCACGAGCCATTCTTGCTGACAGAGCAGCTCAATACTGTCTTGTTCGAACCAGTCTGTACGTGGGCCCATCACAATATCTAGCTCAACCACTTCGCCAGCTTTTGGCAAATCACTTTTACCCGCTTCATTTACACTAATGTTGGTCGCCTTCACCTGTCCTTGGTAAATGGTATCTCCAAGCTTTAATGGTTCTGGCCCTAATACCGCCAAGCTGTCAAACGAAGCACTATTGAGTACTGGTTCAACGTCTATACCACCACGAACGGCCAGATAGTTTCTTAGGCCTGCTGTTGGTGGTTGAATGTGAAATTCATCGCCTTCATCCAAATCAATCGGTTGATAGCTTGAAAAGTCTGCGGTTTGACCATCGGCAAATTTCACACGAATGTTTGAGATAGCCCCAGCAACCGCAATAACACCTGCATGCTGCATTTTGGCTTTTAGGCCGCCATTTAAAACTTCAATGACAGGTGTATCGGTTGGGTTACCCACAATACGGTTGGCACTATGCATGGCAGATAAATCCATTGCACCAGCCACGCCAACACCAATATTGGTCTGGTTTAAACGCCCTTCGTCTTGAATAAGCATTTGTAAACTTGGCGCGGTAATTGTAAATAGTGGCACCGATTGTTTCGGCTCAGCCTTACGTGTGATTTGCTGCGGTACAGTCACCGTAGTTGGATGATGCGTAACATCTTCAAAATGTACAGTCATGCCTGGTAACAGCAATGCAGGATTTTTACGCTCTAAATCCCACATTTTTTCTGTTGTTGTACCAATCAGCTGCCAACCACCCGGACTGTCTTTTGGGTAAATACCAGAGTATTTTCCAGCCAACCCCAAAGAGCCTGACGGTATTTTTTTACGGGGAACCGTTAAGCGTGGAATATCGGTAAAAGGCTTATCGGGACTGCTCATATACGCAAAGCCCGGCGCAAACCCAATAAAAGCCACATTCCACACGCTTTGGTGATGTTTTCTAATCACATCAGCAACAGTCAGCCCTTGTAACTCGGCAACTTGCGCAAGGTCTTCGCCATCATAACGAATCGGTACAATTACTTCTTGACCGCTACGCTCAAATCCAGAATCAATTTTGAGGCTCTGAATTGAAGCAACTAGCGTTTTAAAACTGATTTCGATCTCATTAAAAAAAACCAAAATTGTTTTTGCAGCGGGGACTAAGTCTTTAATTCCATTCAATTGCGTATTTTGCAATTTATTGTACAACGCCAATGTTTCTTCTAAGCTCGCAAGCTCAATTAGAAAACAATCGGCGTTTACCGATAAAAAACGCATTTGCTTATCCTTTTAATTCTTCTTTAGTCCAATTAGCCAATCCAAGCACGGTCAGGAATGTCGGTAATAAACATATGACCCGGAGCATGGCTAATCGCAAAAGGAATTTTCGAGTTTATAACGGCGGCTTGCGGTGTTACGCCACATGCCCAAAACACTGGAATTTCACCTGCTTCAATACGGGAAGCATCACCAAAGTCTGGCTTATTTACATCCTTAATGCCTAAGCTTTCAGGGTGACCAATATGTACAGGTGCCCCATGTACACTTGGCATACGCGCTGTAATTTTTACCGCTTCACTAATTTGATGAGATGGAATTGGTCGCATGGAAACCACCATGTTTCCTGAAATACGCCCTGCTGGTTCGCACTTTATATTGCTCAAATACATCGGCACATTGGTGTCATCATGAATATGACGAACTTCAATACCTGCTTCTTGCAAAGCGGTTTCAAATGAAAAACTACAACCAATTAAAAAAGTCACCAAATCAGGATGAGCATTATAAATTTCTCTCGCATCGGTCACTTCATCGACCATTTCGCCATCTTTCCAAATGCGATACCGCGGAAAGTCAGTTCGAATGTCTGAATCTGCTGCAAGCTTAGTTGCATAAATACCTTCTTCGAGCACATCAAGCACCGGACAGCTTTGCGGGTTACGGTGTGCATAGAGTAAAAAGTCATATGCCCAATCTCTTGGCACTGAAATCATGTTGACCTGCGTCATGCCCGCAGCCATGCCTGCTGTCGGTTTATCAAAGCCAGCACGAATTTTTAAACGTGCATCTAATGCGGCTTCAAGCTGAGCTGGGTCGACTTTAATATCCTTATACATTGCGCTCTTCCTTATGCTTTATTTACAAATGGGCGAATTTCAATATTATTTTTTACAAGCTCGGCTTTAATGGCAGCCGACATTTCTAGTGCACCGTCGGTATCGCCGTGTAAGCAAATCGTGTCAGCCTGAATTGGGGTAAATACACCATCAATTGACTCGACCCCACCATTTTTAAGCATAGACACCACACGACTCGCAACAAATCCCGAGTCGTGTAAAACCGCACCTTCTAGACGGCGAGACACCAATGAACCATCACTGTTATAGGCACGGTCTGCAAATGCTTCAGATACTACTTTTAAACCAGCCGCACGTGCCTGCTCGACTAAGTTAGACCCCGCCAAAGCCACCAAAACCAGTTCAGGGTCATACATTTTAATGGCATCAATCACTGCTGCTGCCTGAGCTTGATCATGTGCAATCGTGTTGTAGAGTGCGCCGTGTGGTTTAACGTACTGCACTTTTGAGCCTGCCACTTTCGCTAAACCATCGAGCGCAGAAATTTGGTAAAGCACATCGGCAATGAGTTCATCACGTGACAAATCCATATTACGGCGGCCAAAGCCTACAAGGTCTGGGTAAGACACATGAGCACCGATGGTCACGCCAAGTTCAACCGCTTTACGAACTGTTTTTAAAATGCCGAGCGGATCACCAGCATGAAAACCACAAGCAATGTTCGCACTGGTCACGACAGGTAAAATCTGGTCATCGTTACCCATTTTCCATGAGCCAAAGCTTTCACCCAAATCACTATTTAAATCTACAAACATGGCATTATTCCTTTATCACTTAACAAAGTCTGGCTTAAAGCTTGGTCAAATAGTTAAACACTGTCGTAAATGACATATAACCCATCCACCACGTTAACAGACATGTTAATCCACCTAAAATAAGCAACCACTTTGGATAGTTATAATTACCCATTAAATCTTTACGGCATGCAGCCACATACACAAAAATTGTAAGACCAATTGGCAACACCAAACCGTTAAAACCACCCACAAAAATGAGTAGACCCGCCGGAGTTGCACCCAATAACACATAGAGCAATAAAGCCAATGCGATAAAGGTAATGGTCGTATAGTTGGTTTGTTTTGGTGTTAAGTTCTTTTTAAATGCAGTAAAGAATGAAACTGAGGTATATGCTGCACCAATCGTGCTACTAATACCTGCTGCCCAGAAAATTAAACCAAATAATTTAAAACCAAATGTGCCTGCCGCATATTGGAATGCTTGGGCTGCCGGGTTGGCATCGTGACTGGCTAAATCAATATGAGCACCGCTTACCACCACACCTAAGAATGCTAAGAACAACACATAACGCATAATGCCGACGACAACAATGCCCTTGGTCGCAGCTTTGGCAACTTCATTAATATTTTCAGGTCCAACAGCACCTTTATCGAGTAAACGGTGTGCTCCGGCATAACAGATATAACCACCAACTGTACCGCCAACAATCGTAGTAATAATGGCAAAGTCGATCTGATCTGGAGCAAAGGTTTGCTGAACTGCTTGCCCAACAGGAGGCATTACAATGACGGCCACAATAATAATCAGCAAGATTTTAAGCAATCCCAACACGATCATGCTTTTATCCATGGCAAGCGTGGCTTTTTTAGAAGCAAAAATCAAAATGGCTAAGGCGCCACTTAAAATACCGCCCCACTTTGTGTCTAGGCCAAAAAGTGCATTTAAACCTAAAGCTGCACCTGCAATATTACCGACACTAAAGAAAAAACCACCCAAAATCACCAGAAACGCCAGTAAATAACCACTACCCGGTAAGGCTTTATTGGCAATATCAGATGCACGCATCTGGGTAAGTGTCACCACTCGCCAGATATTTTGTTGGACGACATAATCAATCAAAATAGAAATTAAAATTGCAAAGCCAAATGCAGCACCTAACTTAACTGTAAATACAGCAGTTTGGGTTAAAAATCCTGGCCCCATTGCAGAGGTCGCCATCATAAAAATTGAGGCAACAATGGCCCATTGGCGATCTGATAAAAAAGAAGATTTCAGTAAAGACATATTAATGCGTTCCTCATCCATTTGAGCTTAACAACGCTATTTTCAAATTGAATCAAGAACATCATTTTTTGTCCCAAACGATATTCTTTAATCCTTTTAAATGACAAAGATTCCCTGTTCCCCAATCAACACAATCGGTGATCAAATCTTGTGTTTAAAATAAAAACATAGCTAATCCCTACGAACAATAAGACTTTTTACAGAAATTTAAAATTTTAAACTATTGATTTTTATAAACTTATCTTCAAAAGGAAGAGTGGGATAAATTTTACTTATTGAAGTACATAAGCTGCTTTTATCGTTTTACCTACAAAACAGCTTTTTTTAATAAGGAAAAATAGGGATAAAAAGCATTCAAGAAACATCTTATTTTTTAATTTGTTCATTGAGTCTTTTCATGGCACTTTCTGAAACCTGAACCGCTACTTCAGTTAATTTTTCTTTCAAAGCAACGTCATTACCATGAATATAAATAGACGTGAAATGAAAGGTTTTTAAACGGATGGGCGTATTTAATATTTCCAATCGTCCGTCGGTAATTTCCTTTAATGCCGTTAAAGTTGGCACGACCGCAATACCCAAACCTTGCTCAGCTAGACGCAATAACGTCGCTAAAGAATAACTGGTAATAGAAAGTGGTTCATCAATCCCCTTTTCTTTCATTTTTGCCTTTAATTCTTTATAGGGATAGGTAATTTTGGGATAGGTTAAAATGGTATGCGACATTAAGGTTTTAAAAGACATTTGCCCAATTCCACCTTTAAAAGATGGTGCCGCCAAGAAACTCAGTTCAAAGTTACAAAGCGACTGCTCAATACATTCAAAAGCCAAAGTTGGCCCAAGCAAAAAGGCCATATCCAAGTCGCCTGTACGTACCCCTTCTTGTAAGTTAGGGGTCAGATCTACCACAATTTCAACCGAAACTTTTGGGAATTCCTGTTGAACTTTTTCGATATATTCAACCAACCACGTATACACAATGGTTTCGGAAACGCCTAAACGTATGGTTCCGGTCAGGTGCTGATTTTCGGTAAGCTCTGCAACCAAATCAGTTTCTAAACGCATAAACTTTTCAGCATACTTAAATAATGTCATGCCTTTATGGGTCAGTTTAAACTGCCGCAAGCTTCGGTCTAAAACTTTAAAACCTAATTCATTTTCAAGAGATGTGATTTTTTGAGATACCGCAGGCTGCGTGGTTTGTAATTTAGTTGCTGCCTTATTGAAGCTATTTAAAGTCACCACCCAGTAAAATGCTTCAAGATTCTTTAAATTCACGTTGCGTCCTGTCTTAAAAATTCCTTTACTTTTATAGTATGTAAGCTTTTAGCTGAGTTAGGCTACCCATTTATTCGTTTTTAGTTAAATTTGATTTATTTCACTTAAAAAATAACGTTGAGCTTTTGATAGAAACTTACTTAAAGCTAAATGTATTCAATGTTTTCATTCTTCTAAAATCTACAAATATAAAATACTGTAAATTGCATCAACCGCCCTTAAGGACGGTTGATCGTTATAAATTAAAAGTAATTGAAGGTAATTTTTATAACATCACACGTGGTTACTGTGCTGCATTCACACCAACAATAAACTGGCTACAATTTGAACCTTCAGAAGCATTACCTAATTGCTTTTCAGAAAACTTAAATTTTGATGCAACAGAAGCATAATCTTTTTTAAGGGTTTGACCTGTGAGCTCACCTAACTCTTTCACTTGTTCAGGCTTCAAGATTTCATGTTCAACTGCCTGATTCACCATTACACATGCGGTGGTCATCGCATCATAACGTGCGGCCGTTTTAGAGTAACCTATCGCACCGACTACACCACCAATAATTAAACCAACCACTACAGCCAAAGTTACATGCATTTTATTCATTTTAAATACCTAAAAAATCAAACTAAAAAGGAGCACTTTAAGAGTTTGTGCTCAAGCCTGATTAAGATAACTACTTTTTCTTGATCATAAAAGTTACAATCTTTCAGTTTTATTGATAGTTAATGTAATCATTTTACATTTTAATTCTTTGAATATTTACTTAAATACTCTCAAAGAAGATTAAATATTTTTTTTGTTTCTTCTGCCTTTTTAAAATAATTAAGTTTTAAAAACTGGATTATAAAACTTATGAAATTTATATAGATATATTAGGTTTGATAGGCCAAAATGAATGTGTACTTTAAAACTATTTTATAAAAAACTGTAAATGAGTCTGAATATAAGAGGACATTTAATGAAGAACTTTCTCACCAAGAAAATGTACGCAACTAGAGCTTTATTTTTTGCTGTAGGTGTTATGGCTTTGAATGTTTCCCCTATTGCTATTTCTACTACTCATGCAGCGACAGAACAAAAAATGGATAATTTATCGACTACACTTTCATTAATTTTTGCAGATAAACCCATAGAAGCTTCTTTATTTAGCCCTCAATTTTTAGGACAAGTTCCCATCACACAAATTCAAAAAATTGTTGATGATTTAAAAGTCTCTTTAGGTGCTCTTAAAAGTATTAATGTTTCAAATGGCTCTGGGACTATTAATTTCGAAAAGGGAGAATTACCCGTTTCAATTAGCTTAAATGAGCAAGGACAAATTAGTACTCTTTGGTTTAGCGCGCCTCATTTTAAGACAATAAGCCTAGACGAAATGGTTAAAGATCTACATGAAAATGCAATCGGTAAAACATCTCTTTTAGTTATTGTAGATAACAAGCCTGTGGTTGTAGAAAACGATAAAACTCCTATGGCTGTCGGTTCGACTTTTAAGTTACTGGTTTTAAAAGCTTATGAAGATGCGATAAAAAAAGGCGAATTAAAAAGAGAAACTATTGTTTCTTTAAAAGAAAAGAATCGCTCATTGCCAACTGGAGTTTTACAAAACTTGCCTGCTGGTACGCCTGTAAATCTCGAACTTCTTGCACAGTTAATGATACAAATTAGCGATAATACAGCAACCGATAGCTTGATAGAGGTATTAAAGAAACCTCGTATAGAAGAGTTGTCACCTAGAAATTCTCCTCTGCTGACGACACGAGAGCTATTTCAACTGATTGATCCAAGTAATGGAAAGCTCAGAAATAAGTTTAAAACAGGAACAAAGTCGGCTCGTCTGGAAGCACTCTCTGAGCTAGACAAACTGCCACTACCAAGTGTGAGTAGCATTGGAAAATCGGCTACTTGGCAAGATGCTGAATGGTATATGTCAGCCCATGAGATTTGTCCTCTTCTTGAAAGTGTTCAAGATGCTCCGGCTCTGAACAGTTCTTTAAATCCACTTTTTAAAAATTTAAATTGGCAAAAGATCGGTTTCAAAGGTGGTTCCGAATATGGCGTCATCAACTTCTCCGTGATTGGAAAAACTCAAAAAGGCCATAAAGTGTGTGCCGTATTTACCGCAAATGGAAATGAGCCACAGCCTGAGTCAAAACTAGCCATATTATTTACAGGCATACTTCAAGCTGTTGATTCTATGAATCATTAGACATAAAAGATTAAAAAATTGAAGATAATATTTAAAGGAAGAATAATGGAAATTTCATTAAGATTCGCGAACACTGCCGATCTAAAAGCTATAAACGAACGCTATGCCGAAATTGATTTTGTACCATCACATGATGATGAACTTATTGTACTAGCTTCTATTAGTGAGAAAACTGTTGGGCAAGGTAGAGTTGTAGGTATTGATGCTAACAGCGGCGAGCTTGGTGGAATTTATGTTTTTCCGGGCAATGAAGGGTTAGGAATCGCCCGTAAGGTAGTTGATTTCTTAATTAAAAATTCAGATTTTTCTATGCTTTACTGTTTACCTTTTGCCGAGTTAGAGGGCTTTTACGGCTCTATGGGTTTTGCTGCTGTAAAAGACATGGCTCAGGTTCCAAAAGCTATACTAAAAAAACATGAGTGGTGTAACAGTAATTACGACAAACCCGTTTTACTTTTAGAAAGAAATAAATAAAAGAATATCTATAAAAAAACCGCCCCAGAAGGCGGTGGCTGAATTTAAACCAGCAATATATAGAAGTATGGTGGACGAATACTTCTATATTCTTTTACGAAGGAGTTTTATTGGTTTTCATAAAATCTTCCGATTTAAAATATTTAATAATCATATCTGCATGCTCTTCTTTAGGAGGAGCAACAGTCATAGGAAATGATTCTTTAGAAATTTTAAATCCGTGCGGAATTAATTGTGAAATTGGTGGAAATTTAGGTTTTCCGCCATCGGTAATTCGCTCGATAAAACTTGCTAACCAGAGCAAATACTCTCCTTCGTTTTCAAACTTCGGCATTACACTTAGATCAACTTTGACTTTACATTCACTAAGAGGCTTCGTGAGCTGCTCGTCAAAATCAATATAATTGAACTTAAGTTTAAACTCAGTCCCTTTAATGGCCTTACGTATCTGACTGATTAAACAATTCAGATTTTGTGTAAGGTCATTGGTGAATAAGTCGTCTTTTTTAATATTCTTATAAACCTTTTCAGCCACGGCTAAATACTTTGGCATTTTTACCCTCCTCAATCTCAATTGTTATAAAGTTTTGATCTTAAAATGTTTTATGGTTCTGATTATGATTAAACAAATGTAAAGGAGTGAAACAATATTATACTCAAACGTAAGTAGTTAAAGCTTTATGTAAAGACTATTGAACAATCACCTAAAAAAATTATGGTTTTGATAACTCATCCGCAATTTTTTTAAAAATATTATTATCTTTTGAAATATTTATTTTCAATTAAAATTTACCATTTGGTAAAATTAATAGGGTCTCATTTGCTGATCTCGTCTTACGAGTCCTAAAACTGATCTACGAACTCTTATTTCATCTTCAGAAAATGGTAAATGCTCTTTTAGCTCATCTATAGAAAGTGAATTATTTTCTATTAAAAAACAGTCTTGTTCGGTCGTCCAACGTGAAGCTATTGATTCGGTTTGTTTCCAGTAACGTTTCATATGCCCTAGTAAATTAATCAGTCTAAAAGCTTACGATGAGTACAAGCTTTTTATAGATTTTGTGCGGAAAGAAGAATAGGAATAGTACCGAAATACTCAAAAATAAAAAAGCCAAACACCTCAATAAAGCACTGTTTGGCCTTTCATAAAAACTGGTTTAATCCAACTCTAATTGTTGTCTCAATTTTAAAATATCGACTAGTCCTTTATCCCTTTTTTGAGATAAATCGATATCTTTATAATGTGTTAAAAGTTCTTTAGTTTGTTCTTCTAGCAACTCAGTAGTTTCTTCAGAGTGCTGAAAATTTTGCATATCATTCCACCATTCGGTCATAGGTGGTCCTAAATGGTGAATTGCCTCTTTAAACCCCTTCTGATTGGCAAGTTCCATATTTATATAGGGGCCAAATAAAGCCCATCTCAGCCCAGGCCCACTGGTGATTGCGATATCAACATCTTCTGCCGAACACACCCCTTCTTTAACCAGTGAAAACGCCTCTCGCCACAAAGCAGCTTGTAAACGATTTGCTACATGCCCTTTAACTTCTTTATTTAAAACAATCGGATGCTTACCCAAACTTTGATAAAACTCGGAAGCTTTCTTTAAAATTTGCGGATCTGTTAATTTTCCACCCACAATTTCAACCAAAGGTAATAGATGAGGTGGGTTAAATGGATGACCTAAAAAAATACGCTCGGGATGAGTTGCATCTTTTTGAAAGTCAGAAACTTTTAGACCTGAAGAGCTTGAAGCAATTAGTGTTTTTTCAGGGCAATATGAAGTGATTCCTTGATATAAATTTTGCTTTAAATCTAACCGTTCCGGTGCATTTTCTTGAATAAAATCGGCATCAATCACCGCATCTTTTAAGTTGTTGTAAAGCTCTAAATTTAGAAAAATATCTTGTAAATGATGACTTGAATCTGTTTGCTGATCTAAAGCGAGCAAATCACTAAGATTTGCCTGTATTCTCTTTTTAAATAATTCTTCGTCTATTGGATAAGGGTCATACACCTTTACCTTAAAGCCTTTATATAAAAATAATGCTGTCCAGCTTGCACCAATGGCACCGACACCAACCACACCGATTGTTTTAATTCCTTCCATATCTTCCTCGTGACCTTATTACTTCAAAACTTTTCTTATTCCCTTTCATGACTATAAAAATAGTCGACTTCTTACCTTTTCTCAGTTATTCAAAGCCAATTTATAATAAGCACGCCTAACCAAAACTTCATACCATTATTGTACTTTTCTTGCATTACCTTCATTTTTTAAGCAAATTTTGGCTACCGCTTGCAGCCCTATAAGCACTAAGGGGGTATAATTGGCAAGATTTTGAGCCATTTAGCTTTAATATGACGAATACATTTTGTGACCACACGCAAGTTGAAGTGGTATCTACTTTTGCTGAACTTGTGAATACACATTTTCAGGGAAATAAGAATGCTATTTGTTGGCACAGAAATTTGGTAGGCGACTTTAAAGAAATTGTGGCTAAACTTAAGTTAAAAGAAAATATTACCGAAATTTCTACTGAAGACCTGTTAGCACTTGAGCTTTCAGAACAAGGTGATTTAGCTCGAGATATTATTTTAAAAGACATGCAGCTCTTAACTGATATGGGGGCATCACCTGTACTTAATTTACTTAAGCATTATGAACGTGATGAAGAGCTCGATTTTATTTCAACAGATGTCTATTCATTTCATGTTGATCGTTCCCCTATTGAAACCGACACATTCTTATGTACTTATCACGGCGCTGCTAGCGATATTGTGCCGAATGATCAGGTTGAACAAAAAGTTTTAATTCCAGAAATTAGAGAAAAGCTCAAAGCTTTACACGACGGCCCAGAAGCGGAATTTGAAAGCTTTTTAGCAGAGTATTTTTTTGATTTACATTATCAGCCTAAACCCGATGCACAACCTATAAATTTAGGTATTGGACATATTTGGCGTTTAGCAGTAGATCATCCCACTCAAAAGGTTTTACCGTGTGTGCATCGGGCACCTGTTGAAAAAGATGGTGAATATCGGTTGCTATTGATTTGTTAGGTATTTCAATATCTTATATAAAACCAGTCAAAAACCAAAAATTACTTTTAGAATCGTGAATAATTTCTGGTGGTTAAACCACAATAAAAAGATAAAACTGAGCATTTACCAAAAATAAAATAATAAAAAATTATGATTTAAAGTAGTTGACCCTCACGTAACGTAAGCCCCTAGCATAAAACACGCCTAAGGAAGAAGGAGCTAAAAAGATGCTGTTAAAAGTTGGTGAATTGGCTAAGCAAACAGGACTTACTGTCCGTGCTCTTCATCACTATGACGATATCGGTTTACTTCAGCCTTCGGCCCGTTCCGATGCTGGTTATCGATTATATACCCGTAAAGACATTACTCGTTTGCATCAAATTCAAGCAT
>NZ_JAWVAV010000052.1:0-18172 GCF_033599315.1 Acinetobacter sp. OYA S30 | reverse complement strand
CAACCTTTTCCCCTACAGTTAAACCATTCAATAATGCTGGATCTGCAACTTTAAAGCCCATGGTCATTGCAGGCCATTTAATTGCAGGAATTGCTTCATGGTCGAGTGTTAGAATATTTTCTTTCGTATCAATAGCAGTAATCACACCAACAGCTTGAGCTGTTGCAACTGTAGATGACTCTTTACTCATCTGCTCCATCGGTGCTTCCGCTTTCTTTTGCTCTGATGCCTCATTTTTGCTACATGCACTTAACGCAGCAACAGTTGCAACAAGAGCCACAATTTTCATAAATTTCAACATAATAAAACCTCTTTTGACGAAATAATAAAACTATCAATTCTTTGATAGTTTTCTTTTGATTAAAAGCTGATATGCCGCAGGGATAACAAACATAGATAAGAGAGGGGCTGAAATCATCCCCCCAACCATAGGTAAAGCAATACGACTCATTAATTCAGAACCTGTTCCAGTCCCCAACAGAATAGGGATTAACCCCGCCAAAATGACAGCGACTGTCATTGCTTTAGGGCGAACACGTAGCACGGCTCCTGTATGAATTGCCTTATTGAGTTGTTGCTCTGTTAAGGATGCCGTTGAAGAAGATAGGCTTTGCTGTGCATGCTCAATTGCTTGCTTTAAATAGAACAACATGACTACACCAAACTCTGCGGCAACACCAGCAAGTGCAATAAAACCAACAGCAATCGCAACCGAAAAGTGATAATCACTCAAGTACATAGCCCAAATACCACCAATCAAGGCAAAAGGTAGTGTTGCCATAATCAGAACAGCATCTTGTACTTGCCTAAAAATCAAATAGAGCAATAGAAAAATGATCATCAAAGTAATTGGAATAACAACTTTTAAGCGAGCATTCGCACGCTCCATGAACTCAAACTGTCCTGAATAGCTAATGCTCATGGCAGAAGAACGTTTTACTTTTTGGTCTATGGCCTGCTTCAAATCTTGTACAACCGAAGCTAAGTCACGTCCTTGTACATCGACATAGATCCAACCACTTGGACGGGCATTCTCACTTTTAAGCATTGGCGGCCCATCTGTAATTTGAATATTAGCAACACTACTCAAGACTATTTGTTGACCAGATTCAGTTAGAATCGGTAAATTTCTTAAGGCTTCCAGTGAATCTCGAATCTCTCGTGGGTAACGTACATTAATGGGATACCGTGCCAAGCCTTCAACAGTTTCACCAATATTTTCCCCGCCAATCGCTGATGAGACGATTTGCTGTACATCTTTAATATTGAGACCATATCGCGCAGCCTGCATACGGTTAATATCAACATCAACATATCGACCACCTGTGAGCCGTTCAGCTAAAGCTGAACTAACACCGGGCACCTGTTTAGCCACTTGTTCAATTTGCTGTGCTACCCGATCAATATCTTGCAGATCATTTGCTGAAACCTTAATCCCGATTGGACTTTTCACCCCAGTTGCCAACATATCAATCCGGTTACGGATAGGTGGCACCCAAATGTTTGTTAAACCCGGTACTTGGACTGCCTTATCTAGTTCTTTTATCAATTTGTCAGGTGTCATACCTGAACGCCATTCAGACCGTGGTTTGAACTGAATCGTGGTTTCAAACATTTCTAATGGTGCAGAATCTGTGGCTGACTCTGCGCGACCAGCTTTACCGAATACTGTTGCAACTTCAGGAACGGTTTTAATCATTCGATCAGTCTGTTGGAGTAGCTCAGAAGCTTTTGCTGCGGACAATCCCGGTAAAGCTGAAGGCATATACAGTAAATCACCTTCATCCATATTGGGTAGAAACTCCCCACCTAACCGTGTTAAAGGGAAAAGACTAATAAGGAAAATTAGCAATGCACCAAGTAAAATTGTCTTTGGATGAGCTAAAACCTTATCCAACATAGGGCTGTATATTTTGATCAGAAAACGGTTCAGTGGATTACGCTGTTCAGAAGGTAATTTCCCTCGAATCCAATAACCCATTAAAACGGGAATCAAGGTAATGGATAAACCTGCTGCTGCTGCCATTGCATAGGTTTTAGTAAATGCCAGTGGTGAGAACAAGCGACCTTCTTGTGCCTGTAAAGTAAAAATAGGAATGAAGGATAAGGTAATGATGAGTAGACAGAAAAATAAAGTTGGCCCGACCTCACTGGCAGAACGTGTAATGATGTTCCAACGGACTTGTGCTTCCAAGACTTGCTCAGGATGTTCGTGTTGCCAAGTTTCGATATGCTTATGTGCATTTTCAACCATTACAATTGCGGCATCGACCATAGCGCCAATCGCGATAGCAATACCACCCAACGACATGATATTGGCATTTAGCCCTTGATAATGCATCACCAAGAAAGCAGATAAAATCCCAAGCGGCAAAGAAACAATAGCCACCATTGCTGAACGTAAATGCCAGAGGAATAGTCCACAGACTAAAGCCACCACAATAAACTCTTCAATTAATTTATGGCTGAGATTTTCTACTGCTCTATCAATCAATTGACTGCGATCATATACAGGAACAACTTGTACACCTTTCGGTAGACTTTGTTGTAATTCAGCTAGCTTCGCTTTCACAGCAGTAATCGTTTCACGTGCATTTTTACCTGCTCGTAAAATCACGACACCCCCAACCGTTTCACCTTGCCCATTCAATTCACTGATGCCACGACGCATTTCTGGACCAAGTTGAATAGTTGCAACATCACCTAAAGAAACAGGAACACCGAAACTATTTGTTCGTAAAGGAATTTGGCGAAAATCATCTAAAGTTTTTAAATAACCAGAAGCCCGCACCATATATTCCGTTTCAGCCATTTCCAGAACTGAACCACCAGTTTCCTGATTAGCTTTTTGAATCGCCTCAATGACATTGTTTTGTGTGACACCTAAAGTAGCCATCTTGCTTGGGTCTAAGACAACCTGATATTGCTTAACCATTCCCCCAATTGTGGCAACTTCAGCCACGTTAGGTAATGTCTTCAGTTCATACTTTAAAAACCAGTCTTGTATGCTTCTCAGCTCCGAAAGATCATGCTGTCCTGTTGGGTCTACTAATGCATATTCATAAACCCAACCAACGCCAGTGGCATCTGGTCCCAATGAAGATTTCGCATTTGCAGGCATTTTCCCTTGAATTTGATTTAGATACTCCAATACACGAGAACGGGCCCAGTAAAGGTCAGTATGTTCATCAAAGATGACATAAACAAATGAGTCACCAAAAAAAGAATAACCGCGAACAGTTTTAACACCGGGCACCGATAACATGGTTGTTGTTAAAGGGTAGGTCACCTGATTTTCAACAATTTGTGGTGCCTGACCAGAAAAATTAGTTCGAATAATTACTTGTACATCAGACAAATCTGGTAATGCATCGACCGGAGTATTCTTTACGGCCCAAGTTCCCCAAGCAGCCAGAATTAAAGCGGCCAACAGGACAAATACACGATTTGCAATTGAAAAACGAATAATACGGGCAATCATAATCGTCCTCCCGTTTAGTTCTTCATAGATGTCATAGACATCTTGGAAATGTCAGAAATAACGTAAGTATCTCTAGCATGTGTAAAACTAAAACGGACCTGATCGCCTTGCTGAATTTGGGTAAATGGTTGCACTGGTTGTTTAAAGCTCATAGTCATAGCCCCCCAACCCAACTCAGGAATCGCCTGATGTGAAATGGTAATGTCTTGAGCTGTGACTTTTTCAACTTTACCAATGCCTTGATATATTGATGTCTTAACCACTTGAGATGAAGTCTTCGATTGTCCAGTGTTCAGCTTATCCAATACACCTTGTAAATTTGCTTCAGAATCAATCAGGAATTGCCCTGAAATTACCACCTTCTGACCAGCTTTCAACCCTTTTAGAATTGCAATTTTATTGCCATCACTTTGACCTAACTGTACTACAACAGGTTCAAAACGCCCTTGCTCATGTCCCACAATGACAACGTTCCGAGTACCTGTACGTATAACAGCTTGCTCTGGTATAACTAAATTGCTTTGTGGGTTGTTGGAGAATTTAACGGAAGCAAACATTCCCGGCTTGAGCAATCCCTCTCTATTGGGCAACTCAATACGAACTTTTATGGTTCTACTCGTGCTATCCAAAGTTGGTAAAATATCAATGACTTTACCGGACACTATTTGAGGATATGCAACAAAAGTAGCTTCAACTTTCATTCCCCGTTTTATCCCGGCAATTTGTGCTTCTGGAACAGATGCTTCTAACCAGATTGGGCTTATCCCCTTGATGGTGACAAGCGTTTGCCCCATAGCTAAAGCCATTCCATTGCGGACTTCTAACGAATCAATAAATCCACTTACAGGTGCACTTAAAGTCATATTGGATTGCACTCGATGTGTCCGCTCGACTTGATTAATCACATTTTGTGGGATTCCTAAAAGCTGTAAACGTTGTCGGCTTGCCTGAATAAGAGAACGATCTCTTGTTCGGAGTACAGCTAGAAATTCAGTTTGTTCTCCTGTCCATTCAGGTATTGAAATATCAGCTATGGGACTGCCTTGCGTCACCATATCCCCAACAGCATGTCCGTACACTCGTTGGACGAAACCACTTGCTCTTGTTTGTAAAATAGCTACCTGTCGTTCATTGGTCTGCAATATACCATTGGTTAACAAAGTATTTCCCATCACAGCTTGTTCGACTGAAGCATAACGAATTGCTAAATTTTGTTGGAGGGATGGATCAATCTTAACCGCAGGATAACTGTCTTCAGTCATCGTAGTATTTTCATCTGCATATTTAGGAACCAGTTGCATGTCCATAAATGGCGATTTCCCCGGTTTATCAAAATGCTGTTCAGGCTTCATTGGGTCGTACCAATACAACACTTTGGCAGCCTGTTGCGGACCTGATTGAGGATTGTATTTCTGATGTGCAATCCAGTATCCAGCACCACCACCCGCAGCCAGACTAATTACCGCAACGCCCATGACAGTAACTGCTAATTTATTTCTTAACATTATGGCTGCCCCTCAACATGGTTTAAGGTCGGTTCTTCAAAGGCATAATAAAGTTGGGCTTTAGTCACAGCCTGTTGCTGTTGGAGATCAATGAGACGCAAACGCTGTTCTAAAAGAGCTTGTCGAGCAGCAATAACATTAGACAAATTACTTTTACCTGCTTGATAGCTTGCCAACTGTAAACCCACTTTTTGTTTAGCGAGTGGAATACTTGTTTGCATCGCACGTCTAATTTGCTGATCAAGTGCATCAAGATCGGATAACCCATCATCTAGCATAGTGAGATGGTCACGGTATTGGACTTCTTGATCGGCGGTAATCCTGTTTTGTTCGGCTAAAGCTGCCTGAATGAGTGGACTACTACGTCTTTTTGAAAAGACAGGAAGCTCTGTTGTTAGTTGCACCCCGATCATATCGCCAAATTCGGGTGCTCGATGCTGATAAGCAAGTTCAATACCCCAATCTGGTTTCTGTAAAGCCTGAGCTTGCTTCAGTTTTGCTTCAGCAGTTTGCTTTTCTGCCTGAAATGCTTTTAATTCAGGATGTTGATGCAAATGATGATATAGCTTTGATGTATCAAGGTAGATAGATGGTGCTTGGTCAGGTAAGGTTTCAATTTGAGAGAGATTTTCAGTAGGTTCTGCACTGACTAACCGATGCAACTCTAACTTGGCTTTATTTAAATCACGAAGTAAATCATCCTTCTGGTCAAGCAATACCGTGGCTTCTTGTCTTGGATCAAGTGCATCGGCAATGATTGTACGACCAGAGATGACCTGTGTTTGAGTAATTTGAGAAAGTAATCGATTCTCTGAAAACAGTTCATCATATAGTGCTAATTTACGTTCAAGATAAAAGCGCTTAAGCCAAGCAGATGCGACTTTCTGACGTACCTCAATACGCAGAATCTCAGTTTGAGCATTGGCCGAACCTAGTTCAGCTTTTGCTAAATCGACCTCAGCTTGTCTTTTGGCACGATTTGGAAAATCTTGCATCACGCCAATTTTTTGCATAGTCATACCTTCGCGTGTGACTGACCATGCGGCATCGCCGGATACAGGGTAATTATCTAAACCTACAAATAATTTAGGGTTGGGTAAAATACCTGAAGCTGAAACCATATTTTCAGCCCCTTCAATCCTTGCACTATTTGCTCTTAGGGTAGGTGCATATTGCTCAGCAAGCTTCATAGCTGTATTCAAAGTTAATGGCTCAGCATAAGCCTGACCATAGACCAGACAGAAACAGATAGTAGCTATTGGCCATCTCTTACGATGAGATTGCTTTTCTTTATAAATATTCATATTTTTTGCTCTAAAATGTTTACGCGCACGCGCAGAACATTCATAGAAAATTCTATGAATGATAGAGGACTATCAAATTAGTTAGAGCGTGGAGGCTTCCATAAACCCGAAGGGTATGGAGAAGGAAGATTTTGATCTAAAGAGTAAAAAGCTGAGCGCTCTATAGGAAAGGAAACCATTGAGTGCAAAATACCCTGAACGTCATTAGCATATACAAGCTTGGTAAAAGACATAATGCAATCTTGTTCAGACAGACAGGATGGATCATGCAGAGTTTTTTTGGACTTTGCTTCTCCTTTCATACAATCAGTATGCATCATATTCTGATTTTTCGACTCTTCCATTTGCATGGATTGCATCTGTTCAGATGGCATTAAACATCGTTTATGTACAGACGAGGCAACAGCAGCCGATCCTACTAACAGGATAGCAAACGATAAAAACAGCGATAGGCATGTTTTTAACCACTGCATAGACATAGACCAAATTTTAAGCTTTTTTAGTTTTACAGAATTGAATCGTAATAGCAACAATTTCATGAATAGTAGCCGAAACTACTATTCATGATTTCAAGTTATAGTATTTTAAAATACCAATTCGATGCCTGCACCATATTTCCATCCTTTTTCGGACTCAGTTGCTTCTTGCACGTTAGTTGCTTTTTGTCCTTTTTCATATTGGTAAGCAACATCCACAAAAGGTCTGACTCTTTTAGTGACTTCATATCGGGTTTTAATACCGGTTTTTAGTTCAGACAAACCTGATTTTGCAGCATAGTTAGAATCATCGCTAAATACAGCATCTACTTCAAGATAAGGTTGTGTGATCAATTTCTGGGTTAACAGGAAATCACGCTCGACTTCTAAGCTTGCCCCCCAAAAATTATTCTCACCACCGTACAAATAAGCTTGGGTTTCAAAGAAATATGGAGCTAATCCCAACACGCCAACAACACCATCAACCCGATCGCTGTTGCTGTTATTTTTATCTTCACTGTATCTCACCCCAGCCTGTACATCCCAAAAGGGTGCTACATTACGGCTATAAAGCGCAGATACATCATATTTTGGATCATGACTTTCTGCTTTATCCAAATTTGCTTCAATAAATAGGCGATTTTCATCTGTACCTATCAATGTTTCAATTTTCGATCCTAAAGCACCTTTGCCATCTTCATCCACAGTCCACTCATTCTCAAACTTAGTCATTTGGAAAACTTGTCCACCATGTTCTTTCAGATGTTTATCATGATTTCGGTTATTAGAAGTTTCGGCTTCCAGGCCTATACCATTATCTCCATCATTACCAGAAGTTGAATTTTGGTAAGTATTACGATCAACATAACCTAATCCACCAGGCTCTTTTAACAGCATTTTCATACTCTCGGACTGAGAGGATTTAGTACTACTATCCATGCTTTGAACAGCAGTATCATTTGCAAAAGCTACACCTGATAATCCAATTAAAGCTATAGATAAAAATGTCTTAGAATATATTTTTTTAGTGGTGCGCATGTTGATTTACCCCCTTATCATTAGTATTAGGTTGAGCAACAACATCTTTCGAATCAGTACTATTACTATCGACATTTGCCACAATAAGTTTATTCATCATTCCAGCAGACATGTGATAGAGCAAATGGCAATGGATAGCCCATTCACCTAACTCATCAGCCGTTAATAAAGTTGTAACTGTTTTACCTGGTGGAACAATTACTGTATGTTTATTCGGCATATTGCTAGGATCTTGGCCATTTTCCAGTTGCATAAACATGCCATGTAAATGCATTGGATGAGCCATCATACTATCGTTAACAAATTTCAAGCGTATACGCTCACCATATTTCACTTTAAATGGTTCAGTTTCATTAAACTTCTTACCATTAATTGTCCAAATATAGCGCTCCATATTTCCACCTAAGCGGATTTCAATTTCACGTTCTGGAGCACGGGTATCTTTTTGGGGGGTTAAAGATTGTAAATCACTATATTGAAGTGCTTTTAGACCAGCTGGTGTTGATGCATTCGCCCATCCGTAAACCACTTGATCAGATCCAGAAGAGCTTACTGTTTTTGAAGGCATATCATGATCCATACCTTTCATTGAAGACATATCATGATCCATACCTTTCATTGAAGACATATCATGATCCATACCTTTCATTGAAGACATATCATGGTCCATTCCCATATCTTCCATCGTCAGTAAAGCACGGGGACGAGGTGTCGGCATCGTAGTACTTTTTACAAGTGAAGTATTTTCATCATGTAATGTACCAATAGAAAAACCACTTCGATCAATAGATTCAGCTTCAATCTGATAATTTGCTTGTTTCGGTTCTACAATAACATCATAAGTCTCAGCTGTTCCTATCCGGAATTCATCCACTGGCACGGGTTTTACTGGTTGTCCATCTGCGCTGACTACTGTCATTTTCAGATTAGGAATTCTTACATCGAACAAAGACATTGCCGAGGCATTAATAAACCGAAGACGTACTTTTTCTCCAGCTTTAAAATTTCCAGTCCAATTTTGTTCTGGAGTCTTACCATTCATTAAAAACGTATAGTTTGTTACATCAGACATATCTGTCTTAAGCATTCGCATCTGATTCCACATGGAACGATCTTTCCATGTTGCCTTTAAACCGTCTCTTTTAATCTGCCTAAAAACATCAAAAACTGTTTCTCTTCGATTCTGGTAGTAATCAGCTTCTTTCTTGAGATTACTCATAATCTGACCACTAGTAGAGTTGTGAAAATCAGAGAGTAAGACTACGTAATCTCTATCAGCTTTTTCTCCGGCCGTTAAAGGTACTTTATTTTTGGGATAAATGACTAAAGGGCCATACAGACCATCTTGCTCTTGACCTTTACTATGCGAGTGATACCAATAGGTTCCATTCTGACGAACCTTGAATTTATATTCATAGGTTTTATTTGGTGCAATACCATCAAACTGGTTGAACCCAGGTACTCCATCCATGATGCCAGGTAAAATTAAACCATGCCAATGAATTGAAGAATCTTGGTTTTTCAACTTGTTGTGTACACGAATAACGGCATCATCGCCTTCCTCAAACTCAAGAAGAGGCGCAACAAACTTACCATTTACAGTAATTCGTTTTAGAGGCTTTCCTGTAATATTCACCGTCTGTTCAGCAATTGTTAAATCATATTCTTTAACCGCTGCCATAACCCAAGTCGACGAAAACAATCCGACTCCTATTAAAAGGACATGACTTAATTTTCTAGACATTTATTTTCACCTATCTATAGTTAATTGAGGGCTAAGCAGGTGGATAAAATACTTTTCCCTCAATATCTTATTTCGCGTATTAATTATTTATTTGGCATATTCATTTGAGAATGGTCCATCTCACCCATTTTAGAATGATCCATATTCATCATCTTAGAATGGTCCATATTCATCATCTTAGAATGGTCCATTTGGGACATATCAGACATTTGGCTGTGATCATGCTGACTATGATTCTGTTGATTTTCCTTATCTTCTTTCATATCACAAGGTTTTTTGCATTTCTCTTGCGCTTTTGAATTTACTTTAACTTCTGTACTTAAAGTATTTTTCTGTTGAGCATCAGCAGCCCAAGATTGGCTTCCAGCAATTAAAGTCCCAACACACATAAAAGCAGTTAAGCCACGACGGAATAGAGTTTTCATTGATTGCTCCAAAAATAAATTTTATATAACTAACTTATAGGTTGGAACCGGACATCTATGTGACTTGAAAATGACATTTTTGTAATCTACATCGCATCCTGTATTTATAACGTTATTATGGTCTTAATATGCGATACGGGGCTTAATAAATGAGAATCTTACTAGTTGAAGATGAACAAAAAACTGGTGATTATCTAAAGCAAGGTCTTTCTGAAGCAGGATATATTACAGACTGGGTTACAGATGGCTTATCAGGTAAACATCAAGCTCTTTCAGAAGAATACGATCTAATTATACTAGATGTAATGTTACCGAAGTTAGATGGCTGGAATATCATTAATGATATTCGCAAAAGTGGCAAAACTATGCCTATCCTTTTTCTCTCAGCTCGTGATCAAATTGAAGATAGAGTTAAAGGCCTGGAACTAGGAGCTGATGATTATCTCGTTAAGCCTTTTGCTTTTGCAGAACTTCTTGCCCGAATTAAAACCTTACTTCGTCGCGGTCAACAAAAGGAAGATAGCAATATTATTACAATTGCTGATCTTGAACTTGATCTTCGTAAACGTCGCGTCACACGTGCTGGACAAAGAATTGACCTTACAGCTAAAGAGTTCGCATTGATGGAATTATTTATGCGTAGACGTGGAGAGATTCTACCTCGTGCTCTTATTGCTTCTCAAATATGGGATATGAATTTTGATAGTGATACCAATGTTGTAGAAGTCGCTATTAAACGTCTAAGAAATAAAATAGATAGTAATTTCAGTCCTAAGTTGATCCAAAACATCCGCGGAATGGGGTATGTCTTAGAGGTAGAAGATGACTCATAAACTGTTTAATGCGATCAGTTTCCGTATTGCGATCATTTTTTCATTATCTACCATTATTATCTTAATGATTATGGGGCTGGTCATTCATCAGCTTGTTATGCATCATTTTGAAACTCAGGACCGCACTCAGCTAGAAGGGAAAATTCAGCTTTTAGAAAATTTACTGGAACAGAATCCGAAAAACACCGATGAACTAAAGATATATTTAAAAGATGCTTTAGTTGGTCATCATGATCTAATTGTCCAGATTGAACGCCCAACTGGCCAAATCATTTTTAGTTCAGCACCTGCCGTTATAAAGGCTCAAACATTAGTAAAGTCTAAACATATCCCTTGGATAGAGTGGGAAATTCAAAATAAAACATACCGTGGCTTAGTTTATAAAAAATCGTTTGATAAAAATATGAGTGTTCCAACTGCTCAAATTATTGTTGGAATCGATACCTCCGAACATCAACATTTTTTAAACGACTTTAGACGACAATTGTTATATATCGGAGTTGTGGGCACAATTTGTTTAATGTTTTTAGGTTGGTTTGCCGCATGGAGGGGCTTACGTCCAGTTCAGAAAATGGCAAAAGTTGCAGAAGGCATTTCAGCTCAGCATCTATCTGAACGATTAGCGGTCGATAATACACGCACTGAACTAAAATCATTAGCCATAGCCTTTAACGATATGTTAGATCGGCTAGAAACGGCTGTAGAAAAACTCTCAGATTTTTCATCTGATCTGGCCCATGAAATTAGAACACCTATTAATAATTTAATGACTCAAACTCAAGTATGTTTATCTCGTAGTCGGGATATTAATACTTATCAGGAAGTCCTCTTTTCTAATCTGGAAGAGTTTGAACGTTTGGCTCGAATGGTTTCAGATATGTTATTTCTTGCAAAGGCAGAGCATGGCCTACACTTACCAAACCTACAACAGGTCAGCCTAGTAAAAGAGATTTCTGCTTTATTTGACTTCTATGATGCTATCGCTGCTGAAAAGGGAATGTCCCTAGAACAAAGTGGACAAGGATACGTAAAAGGCGATCCCTCAATGTTACGTCGTGCACTGAGTAATTTACTATCAAATGCGATCAAATATGGTAAACCTGATTCAATAATTAAGATTAATTGCCGACAAAATATTGATACCACTATATTCACAATCGAAAATGAAAGCTCACCAATAACATCTGAACAGCTGAATCGATTATTTGACCGTTTTTACCGTACGGATGTATCCAGACAAAGAGTTGAGGAAGGCACAGGTTTAGGTCTAGCAATTACCAAGTCAATTCTTGATGTACATGGCGCAACGATTCAAGCAGACTATAACAACGGTCGGATAGTTTTTAAAATAACTTTTAAAAACTAATTTTTGTAAATAAAAGACAACTGACTACTCATTTCCAGTATCTAAAAAATTATGAGTAGTCAGAAAATGATCCTTTCTTAACTACGTAGCCTTAAAGCATTACCAATAACCGATGCTGAACTTAGGCTCATTGCTAAAGCTGCGATCATAGGAGAAAGTAGCCAACCAGTAAATGGATATAAAATACCCGCGGCTAAAGGGATGCCTAATGCATTATAAAGGAATGCAAACATCAGGTTTTGCTTCATATTTTTAATAGTGGCCTCTGACAGGGAGCGAGCGATCTCTATACCTCGTAAATCACCTTTGACTAAAGTGACTTGAGCACTATTCATAGCCACATCTGTTCCAGTCCCCATTGCAATACCAATATCCGCTTGAGCTAAAGCTGGGGCATCATTGATACCGTCACCTGCCATTGCAACCATTCTTCCTTCTTTTTGTAATTTATTAACCAGTTCCAGTTTATCTGCTGGTTTAACTTCTCCGTAAACTTCATCAATACCTAATTTAGCTCCAACTGATTTTGCAGTAGTTAAACCATCTCCTGTGGCCATTATAATTCTTAATCCAGAATTCTTCAGAGCATGCACAGCTTCAGGTGTACTGACTTTGATTGGATCTGAAACAGCCAATAGTCCTACGAGCGTCCCATCAACAGCCAAATGCATAACACTTGCGCCTTCTGCTCTTAATTGCTCAGCTTGAGGGATATATGTATCAACTGATATGCCGAGTTGTTCCATTAAAGCTGTATTGCCTAATGATAATTGTTGTCCATCTAACTCACCCTTAACACCAATTCCAGAACCTGACTCAAAATATGTTGGTGTTGTTAGTACAAGATTTCTTTCACGGGCAGCCTGTACAATTGCATCCGCTAATGGATGTTCACTACCTTGATCCAAGCTGGCAGCTAATCTGAGAACTTCATTTTCTTCATATCCAGATAAAGCAATGACCTTATCAAATGAGGGGCGACCTTCTGTTAAGGTCCCTGTTTTATCAATAATTAATGTATCAATCTTACGTAAATTTTCTATTGCTGCAGCATCACGGAAGAGTACGCCATTGGATGCACCACGACCCGTTGCCACCATGATTGACATTGGTGTGGCTAATCCTAAAGCACACGGACAAGCAATAATTAAAACTGCGACAGCATTGATTAGTCCGTATACCCAACTCGGTTCTGGTCCAAATATTCCCCACCCAAAAAAGGTAAGGATAGATATACCGATCACCACCAGTACAAACCAGCCAGCTACCTGATCTGCCATTCTTTGCATAGGGGCTTTAGAACGCTGAGCTTGCGCTACCATTTGAACTATCTGTGAAAGTACTGTTGAAGAACCGACCTTTTCCGAACGTATCACTAATGAACCGTTCATATTCATTGTCGCACCGATTACTTGGTCACCTATACGTTTTGTTACTGGAACTGGCTCTCCCGTTAACATTGATTCATCAATAGAACTTGAACCTTCTGTAATTATTCCATCAACGGGGACCTTCTCACCTGGTCGTACTCTCAGTAAATCTCCAACATGTACATGGGAAAGTGGGATATCTTCCTCTGTGCCATCTTCATTAATTTTTCTTGCGGTTTTCGGTGCCAACCCAAGTAAAGATTTTATTGCTGACGAAGTTTGCGAACGTGCCTTTAACTCAAGAACTTGACCTAATAAGGTCAGTGAAATAATTGCGGCTGTTGCCTCAAAATATACAGCAACACGCCCCATAGAGATGAAAGACGCTGGGAAAACTTGTGGGGCTAGGGTTCCAACGACACTATAAATAAATGCAGCTCCAGTCCCAATTCCAATTAAAGTCCACATATTCGGACTACGATTTAAAATTGAATGCCAACATCTAACAAAAAATGGCCAACCTGCCCAAAAGACGATAGGTAAAGTAAGAACAAGTTCAATCCAGCTTTGTACCTTCATCTCAAACCAGTTCAACTGATGACCAAACATCGCCAAAAATATGATAATGAGGGTTAACGGTAAGGTGTACCAAAATCTTCTTTTGAAATCTTTAAGTTCAGGATTATCATCGGCTTCATCTAGATTGGGAAGTAATGGTTCTAGTGACATACCGCAAATCGGACAGTTACCAGGATGATTTTGTCGGATCTCCGGATGCATTGGGCAAGTATAAATTGATGAGGTATTTACACTATCTGAGTGTGTATCCATCTTATTTAGGGAGACATTTTCGGAAACAGATCTATCTTCTTTAGCAATGTAAAAAGTAGGATCATGCTTAAATTTTATCTGACATTTTTCACTACAAAAGTAAAAAGTCTTATTGCCAACTTGTTCATGAAATTTAGATTCTTCTGTTACAGCCATGCCGCAGACAGGATCCTTTAGTACGTTATTTATAGTTTTCTTTTCATGATGATGGTCCATATAGAAACCTCCTTCATATTTGATTTTAAAAAATTAATTACCTTCGTGCAGAAATACATTTCTGATTATTTGAGTATTTAATGAACATTACTCTTGATAAAGTCAGTGTAACACTTGTGAGTTTTTAATTCTAAAAATGACAAAAATGTAATTTTGGAGTCATCAAGACGTTGCTCTCTTTCTTAAATAATAAGCATACAAAGAGTGATGACCAACTCGATCAATTTAGGAATTTCACTGGGTCATTACTTAGCACGTACTAATTTTTAAAAGGTGATGAAATGAAAATTTTCCAAAATAAAGTGTCAGCTCTACGTAATGTACTAGTAGGTGCGACTATGGTTGTAGCTGCTTCAAGCGCATTTGCTCATGTCAAACTTGAAAGTGCCACTCCAGCTATTAATGCATCTGTAGCAAGTCAGCCAAAAAATATAACTTTAAATTTTGGTGAAGAAGTCATGTTAATGAATGTCAAATTACTTGATGCTCAACGTAAAGACATCCCTTTAACTTATCAGATAACTCATGATTTAAAAAAATCATTTGAAGTAGCAGTACCTAAACTTAAGAAAGGTAAATACACAGTGGTTTGGACCACAATGGGTACTGATGGCCATAACATGAATGGCGAATATAGCTTCACTATTAAATCAGCGAAATAACTATAGAGCATCAATAGTCTATATGCCAGCAGCTTGCTGGCATATTGCTATCGCAGGGAGGAAAAATATGAATCCTGAAACTTGGATATATGCAACGTGGCTGATTAAAGTCGTTTTATATTTAGGAATAGCATTTGTTGTTGGTGGTGCCTTTAGCTATTTTCTACTGGGACGTTATGTAGAAATCAGGGAAACTCTTCTAAAGTACATTACTATTGGTGCAGGATTAGGCTTTATTTCAAGCACTTTAGGCTTCTTTGTTCTTATAGGAAGTTTTGCCAATACAGGTCTTTCAGGAATGTGGGACAGTAACTACATTAATATCTTAATAAATACTCCCACTGGGCATATCCATATCATCCGCTCAGTTAGTTTTGCACTTTTATTGTTATTTATGATCGTAAAGCTTAGTAAAGGGACTATCCAAGTTTCCAAAGTAGAAGGAACAATTTTTACCATCCTACTTATCCCCATGGTTTTTAGTTTTTCACAATTAGGCCATGTCACAAACTTGCCCTTTTTCGCTCAATTCTTATTATCAATACATGTCCTTGTAATGTCCTTATGGATGGGATCACTTTTTCCTTTATGGAAAACAAGTAAAAAAATTACTGGTCTTCCATTAAAAGATCGCATGCACTTATTTGGGAGAATCGCAGCATTTGTTGTGGGAATACTACTCGCTTGTGGTGCTAGTATTGCTCTGTTACTCATTAAAGATTTCAATACTCTACTAAATACTCCTTATGGGCATGGTTTTATTATTAAGATCGCATTTGTTCTAAGCATTTTATTATTAGCTGCTTTCAACAAATGGTATTTTACCCCTCGCTTACAAGACCCGAAATTTGCCAGACAGTTGGGCTATGCCATTTTATTTGAAATGTCATTAGGCCTAATGATCCTTTTAACGACTGGATATATTACAACTGTAGTGGGAATTGATTAAATAGGTATATAGTAATTTAAAAAAGTAAAATGAAAAAAATTATCTGATTCTGCTTGATTTCATCATTGGTTCAATCCTTGATATTTTTTCTAACTCCATAAGCTTTACTATTGTAAGTAGAGTGTAGTGTAAGACTGTAGAGTCTCAGATCTTTTAAAATATAGGGGTAAAATTACTTACCCCATAATCTGCCCATGTTTTTATAAATTAATTACATGATTTTCTGTAATTCATGTATAAATAAACTTAAACAAATAATCATAACTTATACAACCATTCTTAGTGCCTGTTCCAGCCCGCGTTGTTTAAGGTTGGCTCCTACCCCAAACCATGCTGAATCTAATCGGTGATCTTTTGAGATCGCACGTCGCTCATGATCAACAAACTCGGTAATACTACAAAGCAGTCCATACGCCGTATCTTTAGCTGAAGCTAACTCGGCACCACGACCATGCCCGTTAAACATGGTCATGACCTTAGACATCGCACGTCCATTTGGCTCAGTTTTATTGTCGGTTTTGGATGAGTTGATTTGTTTAGGCGTAGCTACATTACGGTAGAACTGAATGATACTTTCATCTTGTTCAGCAATATTCAGGTTTGTATTATTGAACACTGCATCGAAGTAAGCTGCTGCTTCCTGCTGGGTGACTTTACGCTGGCTGAGCTGCTTCATTTCATACATGTGCTCGTCCCATGCATGAACCGAAATACCCAATTGCTGTTTAATCTTTTCAGCATCAAACTTGGTACTGTGTGGAACTTTCACCACACCTGCACTACTATTCTGCCCACGTAAGGCAATCGCTAAGGTGTTATTACACACCACACGTACACTTGTAAATTGCGCCGTGGTGGCTAATGTCCCATCACATGCTGTTGCCAGAAGGATATAACCATTACTCACATCCTTTCCTTTCAGTGCTGTTGATTGTCCAGTCGTAGCCAGTGCCCAGAACTTACGACCACCTTTCAATACCCCTGCTGTTTCCAGTTCAAAGCCTGATTGTTCTGTCAGGTCTTTATAGAAGTTTAATATCTCCATCGGTTGCACCTCCTGATAACGCTGACTTACCACTGATAGCGGCGCATGAGTATCTGAACGATAAAGGACTCTCTGATCTTCATACGGCATGATGATGTTTTGTCCACGTTCATTTTTTGTCATATAGCTGACATTGGATGATTCAATTCGCCAATCCATCCCTGCTTGTTGTGCCCATACTTCTAAAGGTTGATTTCTAGTGAGTTGATTGCCCAAACCATGCCAAGGGGTTTGACCTACAAAAGCCATTGTTTCAACTTGATGTGCCATGATGTTTTTCCTATTAAGTGATTTAAATAATTTGATTAAGAGTTTGGGATGAAGTTAAGAAAAGCTTGATTGCTGGATTTCAAAATGTTGCAGACACTGCTCACACTGATAATGCAAGGACACTGTATTGTCTTGATGCTGGACGTAGAGCAGAAACATGCCCCCTACAACTAAACCAACAAAGCCACCGACTAGTGGGTGAATAGGACTACGTTTTGACAATTGCATACAGGCTGCTGCCAGAGACATGGGGGAGAATGATGAAAGTTTTGCAAATACACCTTGATGGCTTTGTTCTGACTGCCGTAGTAATTTCAGATGTCTCGAATGGCAGTAAGGACATTGATGCATAGTCGTCTCCTCTCAATAAAAGGCATAAAAAAAACCACAAGCAAATGCTTGTGGTTTGATTGAGCTTTATGTCGTTTTAGATTAAGTCAAATTAACGAGTTACTTTTGGAGTCGCTAAACCTTTCTTGCTACAAGGTTGGATACTTTCAATATATTGACCATCTCCAGTGTCTTTAAAGAAACCATGTTTTGATTTGATTTCTAAACATTGCCCCTTCTTAAAAGGTTTAACTTGTGGAACGACTTTAGCTGGTATAGCGTAGCTATTTAAAATGACTTCGCCTTTAGTAGTTGGAAAAACCACCG
>NZ_JAWVAV010000051.1:0-18988 GCF_033599315.1 Acinetobacter sp. OYA S30 | reverse complement strand
TCTATCTCAGCTTTTGCTGTATCGCACATCGTGCGGTACGGTGTGCATTCTAGGCGCGACGCCCTCAGACGTCAACACCTATTGTCAAAAAAAGTTAAAAATCCTTATCAAATGTATATTTAACAAGCATTTTGAGGCTTTTTAACGTTTTAATGATGCACTAAAGGCTAACATTCGATCTAAAGGCATTTGGGCACGTTCAGCAAGTGCTGGGTCAACGTGTATTTCTTGATCACCTTTTTGTAAAACTTCTAAAATTCCATCAAGTTCATTCATCGCCATCCACGGACAGTGTGCACATGAACGACAAGTTGCGCCCTCACCCGCTGTTGGGGCTTCAACCAGAATCTTATCTGGTACTGCTTGCTGCATTTTGTAGAAAATGCCACGGTCCGTTGCCACGATTAAACGTTGGTGTGGCAAAGTTTGTGCAGCTTTAATCAATTGAGATGTACTACCCACTGCATCTGCAATTTCTACCACCGACTCTGGTGACTCAGGATGGACCAATACAGCCGCATCTGGGTACAGTGCTTTCATGTTAGCAATGCCACGTGCACGGAATTCTTCATGCACAATACATGCGCCATCCCAAAGCAACATATCAGCGCCGGTTTTCTTTTGAATATAACGGCCTAAGTGCTGATCTGGTGCCCAAATAATTTTTTCGCCTAAGCTATCTAGATGCTCAACAATTTCAACTGCGCAGCTTGAAGTCACCACCCAATCCGCACGAGCTTTAACAGCAGCCGATGTATTGGCATAAACCACTACAGTGTGGTCAGGGTGCTGATCACAAAATGCCGTGAACTCATCGACTGGACAGCCCAAGTCGAGTGAGCAGGTTGCTTCAAGTGTCGGCATAAGAATTGTTTTTTCAGGAGACAGAATTTTTGCTGTTTCGCCCATAAACTTAACGCCAGCCACAACCAGTGTAGAGGCTGCATGATCTCGTCCAAAACGGGCCATTTCTAAAGAATCAGAAACGCATCCACCTGTTTTCTCGGCAAGTTCTTGTACATCTGGATCGCAATAGTAGTGAGCAACAAGGACAGCATCACGTTTTTTGAGCTCTGCTTCGATCTGTGCAAACTTTTGTTGTTTTGCTTCTTCACTTAGGCGGTTGTCTTTTGGCTCACCTAAACGGTCTAAATGCGCTTGTACAATGTTTTTTGCATCGTTGGCAATTAAAGTCGCATCACTCATAAAACGTCTTCTCTATCCTTCATGCTGGCATACCTGCTCGCATATAACGTTACTGCTTAAACGATTTACTAAATTCAATCATTTAATATCAAAAGATGGGGCTAATAAAAAAGCCTCTTTGTCGAGGCTTGATTATAACTGAATATTTACGAACGGTAATCTGCATTAATCTTGACATAGTCGTAAGATAAGTCACATGTATATACCGTGTCTTTGGCTTGTCCGCGGCCTAAGTCAACACGAATGGTAATTTCGGTTTGTGCCATTACACGAGCACCTGCTTCCTCGGTATAGTCCTCGGCTGCGCCACCATCTTTACAGATTTGCACGTCGTCTAACCATACCTGAATTTTAGACACATCTAAGTCTTTCACTCCAGCATAGCCGATTGCAGCTAAAATACGTCCCCAGTTCGGATCCGATGCAAAAAGTGCAGTTTTAACAAGAGGTGAATGCGCAATGCTATAAGCAATGTCACAACATTCTTGAGTATTTGCACCGCCTTCAACAGCAACAGTAATAAACTTGGTTGCACCTTCTCCATCACGGACAATTAACTGTGCTAAACGGTTCATTACACGAGCAAGTACTTCTAATACTTTAGCGTAGCGTGCATCGCTTTCCGATGTAATTTCAGCACCACCAGCCTGACCAGTTGCTACAAAAATACAAGAGTCATTTGTTGAAGTATCACCATCAATGGTAATACGGTTAAATGAATGCTCAACTGTAGTCTTTAATAGCTTTTGTACTAAATCGCGGTGAATAGGCGCATCTGTTGCCACAAAGCTCAGCATAGTTGCCATGTTTGGACGGATCATCCCAGCGCCTTTACTAATACCGGTCATGGTATAAGTCATACCATCAAGCTCAAATTGTTCAGATGCACCTTTAGGCACTGTGTCTGTTGTCATAATGCCAGATGCCGCATCACTCCATGCAGCGTCTTGTACGCTATTTAATGCAGGCTGTAAGCCAGCGAGTAAACGTTCCATCGGAAGCTGTTCACCAATCACACCTGTAGAAAATGGAAGTACTTCGAAACTGTTAACGCCAGCAAGCTCCGCTAACTTTGCACAAGTATCCTGAGCATTTTTCAAACCTGTAGGACCAGTACCAGCATTGGCATTACCTGTATTAATCACTAAATAGCGAGGATTGCCTTCGGCAAGATGGGCTTTAGAGACATGAACAGGTGCCGCACAGAATGCATTTTGCGTAAATACACCTGCAACATTTGAACCTTCTGCAAATTCAAAAATGACTAGATCTCGTCGGTTTGGGTAACGTACATATGCTTCTGTTGAGCCAATTTTTACACCTTTTACCACATGCATTTGTGGCATTGTTACGTCACCGACAGCCATTTTTAAAACTTCCAGAGTTTGTTATGAATAGATTAATATTTCAGAAAATAGCGAGGTTATAAAACACGCTTTATATGAAATATCAGAATTGACAGCTTATTAGAAAAGCCTGAAAAAATCGAGCGCTAAAAATAGCTTATTTTTGCTCTAATCTTAATAAAATATCTTTCTTATCAAGACCACCGGCAAAACCAACCAAAGCGCCGCCCGCACCAATGACTCGGTGACAAGGTGCAATAATTGAAATCGGATTTTTGCCATTTGCAGCACCCACTGCTCGCACTGCTTTTTCATTTCCGATCTGAACGGCAATATCTTTATAACTTCTTGTTTCACCATACGGAATCGTCAGTAATGCCGCCCAGACCTGCTTTTGAAATGCAGTCCCTTCAAAATCTAGTGGTAATGTAAACTCACGGCGTTTGCCTTCAAAATATTCTTGTAATTGTTGTTCGGTCTTTAATAAAACTGGATGCTCAAGTTGTTCGACCAGCTCTGCCAGTCGAACACGTTTTGGATTTTCATTGTCCCAAAGTACTGCTACCAAAGCATTTTCATTCGCAACCAGCTTTAATTGCCCAACAGGCGAATTGATATACTTATAAGACAGCAACATACTTGATCCTCTTAGGATGGAGATGAAATTTTCATTAGAACCAGTCCAGATACAATCAGTACAGCGGCAATCATTCTCATCGCACCAATAGGCTCATGAAGAAAGAAAATACCAACTAAAAATGATCCAATTGCACCAATGCCTGTCCAAACCGTATAAGCAGTACCAAGGGGTAAAGTTTTCATTGAAATTGAAAGTAGAACTACACTCAAAATCATAAAAACTACGGTAATAATACTAGGCGTTAAGCGTGTAAAACCTTCAGACATTTTCATAGAATATGCCCAAATCACTTCAAATACACCTGCTAAAATTAAAATAGCCCAAGCCATAACATTCACTAATTTTTATAGTGTCAGGTCGTCCCGACATGATTACCCATTATGGGGGAGGTCGTTCCTCCAGTATGTGAAGACTCAGTTTACTTTAAAATAAAAAATGAAGGCAAACCCGAACTCAAGCTTGCCTCTATCAGAAAATATTATTCATTTTTTAACTGTAAAATTTTTCGTGCACCATTTAAAACGAACAAAACAATAATCAATCCAATAATTAAATCAGGATAACGCGAACCTGTGATTGCAACCAGTATTCCCGCAATAATGACACCTAAGTTTACGATGACATCATTTGCAGAAAATATATAACTGGCCTTCATATGTTCCCCACTTTCCTTATGGTCACTCATTAAGTAAAGACAACTAATGTTGGCCGCAAGCGCTAATCCCCCAATTAAAATCATTAAAATTGAAACTGGTTCACTGCCATATATAAAACGGCGCAGCACATCAATTAAAACGATTATGGCTAAACCAAACTGAAACCATCCGGAAAGATGTGCAGCCTTTAATTGAGCGTCGAGGTTTTTACCTACCACAAATAATGCAACACCATAAATTGCAGCATCGGCAAACATATCGAGCGAATCAGCGATTAACCCTGTCGATGAAGCAATAATGCCTGCCATCAACTCAATGACAAACATGACCCCATTAATGAGTAACAACCATTGTAAAACTTGTTTTTGTGTTGCATTGGTTGAAGAACTAGCTCGAACCTTTTTAGGTTTTTCAACAGGTTCATAATGTGGCTGTGTTTGTTGTAACTCGGCTCCTAAACCTAGACGTTGCAGGCACTGAGTAATCTTTTCGTCTTGAGTACTGTGATACACCGCTAAGTGGCGGGCGGGCAAATCAAAATGAAGTTCTTGAATATGTTCAGCATAAGAAGCTAAAGCCATTCGTACCATTTGTTCTTCGGCTGCACAATCCATACGGGGAATATGATAATAACTCACCCATTGGGTTTTATTTACCCTAGGTTCACTTGCCACAGAAAAGTCCTGAGCTGCTACATTTGAGCACCCACAGCTAGAACAGCTTTTATTTACATTTATTTGATTCTCTTGTTTTTCTAAAGCCATCTTTGCACCATAACTGACACAAAAAACAATGCCATCAGTATAAACCAATGGCATGTCATTAAGCTTACTTTTTGTTCGGCAATTAGAATTTTAGTGTTAACCCAGCTCCATAATACCAACCATGTTCTGAGTCGGTTCCAGTTTGCCAAGCGGTTTGTTTTAAACCTTTTTCATAACCATAACCGACATCAACAAATGGCATGACCTTTTTATTGATTTCATAACGGGTTTGAAAGCCAGCTTGTAAACTCGACAGGCCTGTTTTACTGGCATACCGAGATTCATCTTGTAAAACAACATCTGCTTTTAAATAGGGCTTACCAATCAACTTTTGAGTAAAAAGCAAATCTCTTTCTGTCTCTAGGCTTAACTTCCATAACTGATCTTCACCTACATACAGATAAGCATCGGTTTCAAAAAAGTAAGGCGCCATGCCATGTAAGCCCACTACACCAGCCCAGCGATCTTCCTTTTCGTCTTCCCGTTGTAAACGTTCATAGTTTACCCCGGCCTGTACATCCCAATAGTCAGCTACATTGCGGCTATAAAGTAATGAACCGCCATAATTAGCATCTTCTGACTCGGCTTTATCCACATGGGCTTTAATGAACAATTTATTTTCATCCGTTCCTACCCAGCTTTCCAATTCAGAAGAAAAACTGCTTTCATCCTCTTCATTTTGGGTCCAGCCAGTATCAATCTTTGTTGCTTGATAAACCTGTCCACCATGTTCGCGTAAATGATCGTGTGTTAAAGGTTCTTGAGCAAAAGCAAATACAGATATACCCGAGAAAGCACCGCAACATATCATTTGAGAAAATAACTTAGTGATGCGCATGACTAGCTCCTTTCTCATTTTCAGATTGAACAGTTGGCTGGGACTGAGCGGGTTGTTGTCCATCGTTGACTTGAGCAACAATTAATTTATTCATCATTCCAGCACTCATGTGATAGAGCAGATGGCAATGAATCGCCCATTCTCCCAACGCATCGGCTGTCAATAACGCAGTAACGGTCTTTCCGGGTGGAACAATAATGGTATGTTTATTTGGTAAGTTTTCAGCTTGTTGACCATTTTCCAATTGCATAAACATGCCATGTAAATGCATTGGATGAGCCATCATACTGTCATTCACAAACTTCAAGCGTATGCGTTCACCATACTTAACTTGTAAAGGTGTCGTGTCACTAAATTTCTTACCATTAATGGTCCAGATATAACGCTCCATGTTGCCACCTAAACGAATGACTAATTCTCGTTCGGGCGCACGGGTATCTGGCTGAGGTGTTAAAGATTGCAAATCGCTATATTGCAGTGCTTTCATACCAGCTGGCGTTGAAGCATTTGCCCAGCCATAAACTGGTTCATCCTTTTTAGGCTTATTCTCAGATTGAGCAGGCATCTCATGATTCATATTCATCATAGCGTGGTCATGCTCGCTAGCTGACATTGCCTGCATATCATGGTTCATTTCAGACATCGCTGACATATCATGCGTCATGTGCATCATGGAATGATCATGCCCGTCAGATGACATATTTTTCATGTCATGATCCATATTCATCATTGTGTGATCATGATTAGCCTGAGTCGTCTCTTTTTTCATTTCAGGCATGGCCGACATGTCATGTTGCATGTTCATTTGATGGCCAGCATGTTCATTACTTCCACCACCATGACTCATGCCCATATCATCCATGGTCAATAAAGCACGTGGACGTGGTGTTGGCATTTGGACTGGTCCCACAGCCTGCGTATTTTCATTGTGCAAAGTACCGATAGCAAAACCACTACGGTCAATAGACTCTGCTTCAATCTGATAATTTGGCTGTTTAGGTTCCACAATGACATCGTAGGTTTCAGCTGTACCAATACGAAACTCGTCAATTGCAACAGGTTTGACTGGCTGCCCATCTGCACTTACAACTGTCATTTTCAAATTTGGAATTCTGACATCAAAAAATGACATTGCTGATGCATTAATAAATCGCAATCGAACCTTATCACCAGCTTTAAAGTTACCTGTCCAGTTTTGCTGAGGTGTCTTGCCGTTAACTAAGAAGGTATAACCCGTCACATCAGACATATCGGTTTTTAACATCCGCATCTGATTCCACATTGAACGATCTTGCCAAGTTGCTTTTAAGCCTTGTGCTTTAACTTGCTTCCATACATCAGATACAGTTTCACGGCGGTTTTGATAATACTCAGCAGATTTCTTCAAATTCTTCATAATGCTATCGCTAGAAGAATCATGGAAATCTGAAAGCATCACTACATAATCACGATCAGTTTTTTCATGCGCCGCAACTGGTATTTTGCCTTTTGGGTAAATCACAAGCGGCCCATATAAACCGTCTTGCTCTTGGCCTTTACTATGGGCGTGATACCAATATGTGCCATTTTGTTTCACCTTAAAGCGGTAAACAAAATCTCCATTTGGAGCAATCCCTTTAAAATTATTAAAACCCGGCACACCATCCATTAACCCTGGCAGTAACAACCCATGCCAGTGTAAAGAGGTATCTTGATTCTTTAATTGATTATGGACGTGAATAACAGCCTCATCCCCCTCTTCAAACTCAAGGAGTGGTGCTGTAAATTTTCCATTTACGGTAATTCGTTTAAGGGGTTTGCCCGTAACATTGACTTGTTGTTCATTAATATTAAGGTGATATTCCTTAATTGCCGCGAGAGTCCATGGTGAAACCACTAGACCAAATACAGCGACGAGGCTGCTAATCGTTTTATGAGACATTGCTTTAATCCTTTTAACTAAAAAAATAAGTAAGAAAGGATTAAGCTTTTGGTGGACGTAAGATTTCTTGCCAGTATCCGGCTAAATGCTGTGCCTGATAAATACTACTAAATTGAGATGGAATAGGAATAAATGATGATTCAATATCTGGTACAGCTTGCTGTAAAGCCAGATTTACCATCTGACAATGGACCGGGTTACAGTCTTGGCAGTGTTCACCATGTTGGTGAGAAACCTGCCCCATAGATTGATGACACGTTGCCTGCTCATCAGCTTGAATATGCATAGAGTGATGTTTCATTTGCTCACTATGACACGGCATAGTATGAAGATCATGCTGCATAGGTGTCTGAGCAATAGACACACCACTCCACCCAATAACTAAAGTCATCAGGAACACAAACCAAGCATACTTGTGTAAGTGTTGCAATGTCATCATTTATTGCCTTGAGCAATCTACTTATCTTAGTTGTTTAGCATAACCAAGTTTTAAATTAGATACAATTTTCCATCTTAGATGATTGTTATTGAGGTCATTAAGCAAATGGAGGTTGATGCTGAAGAACCAAATCAATTACCTGTAATGCACCTTCTTGCTCATTATTTGCAGTTGTGTAAGGAGCAACGGATTTTAAGGCTTCAACTGCATTTTCGACTGCAAACCCATAACCTGCTGCTTTAATCATCTGGATATCATTATTGTTATCACCAATCGCAACGACTTGATCGGGTTGAACCTGCCATTTTTGCAATAATAGCTTCAAACCATGTGCTTTGTGCTGGTCCGGAAGAATCAAATCGATAAAATTAAAGCCACTTGAAACTGGTACCAAAACCTTATCTTTTACAAAACTTTGCTTCTGAAAATGCTCAAAAATCGTAAAACTTTCATTTTCCTGCGCAGTAAAAGTAATTTTACACACCAAGTCATCTAGTGCATAAAAGTCATCTATAACCGTCAGCTTTTCAAAATAGCGAGCGACTTTAGCATAATCTTCTGCATTCATACTGCTATGCACATAAGCACTCTGTTTTCCGCAGATCACCATTTTAGAGGTATACACTGGGTCAATCGCATTTAAAATCTCAATGAATTGCTCTTTGCTTAAATGAGCAAAAGCTAACTCTTGCCCCGCATCTACAACATGAGCACCATTTTCGGCAATAAAAGCAATCTCATGATTAATTTCTGGAAAATACGTAACAAGCTTTGCAAGCTGGTTGCCACTAGCGACTACAAAACGGATATTATTTTGTTTTAGTTGTTCATACTGTTTTAAAAAACGTGCTTTGTTGTACTGCTTCTTAGAATTAAGAAAAGTCCCATCCATATCTACCGCTAAAATTTTTACTGTCATTAATGATCTATGTCTCTTACTAAAATCTTATTAAATCAAATTTAGCTTTATTTTTCATGACACTTTTACAGTTTTCTATTCAATATATTTTAAAAAGTTTTACACAAACCCTTTCGTTTTTTGCACAGGTTATTTTTTAGCAAAGCTTAATAAAAAAACAGATCCAAAAATATCCCGATAGAATAGAAAAAGAACGCCAAGGCGTTCTTTTTTCATACATTTTGCTTAGAGAATAAACGGTTGATCTGATTTTGTTTATTTTACCAACATCTTATCCATATGGTTATCAACACAGTTATCCATACAGTTATAAACAAAGTTATCCACAAGTTTACTCTCAGCTTAATATTCTTTTTTTAAGCGTCTACACTACCGACTTTTGCAAGCTCTGCACGCATTTGATCAATCACAACTTTATAATCTGGTTGACCAAAAATTGCCGAGCCAGCAACGAACATATCAGCACCAGCTTCTGCAATTTCACGGATATTTGCAGGACCAACTCCACCGTCTACTTCTAAACGGATATCACGGCCACTTGCATCAATAATTTTACGCGCTTCACGTAATTTTTCTAAAGTCATTGGAATGAACTTTTGGCCACCAAAACCTGGGTTTACACTCATTAATAAAATTTGGTCAACTTTATCAAGAACATAGTCTAGATAATGCAATGGTGTGGCTGGGTTAAAAACTAATCCTGCTTTAGCACCACCAGACTTAATAAGCTGTAATGAACGGTCAATGTGATGAGAAGCTTCTGGGTGAAACGTAATGATATCTGCGCCTGCTTCTAGGAAATCACCAATAATACGGTCAACTGGAGATACCATTAAATGCACATCAACAGGAGCAGTAATTCCATAATTTTTTAAAGCCTTACACACACCTGCACCAAAAGTTAAATTTGGAACATAGTGATTATCCATCACATCAAAATGCACTACATCGGCACCTGCAGCTAACACTTTGTCTACATCTTCGCCTAAACGAGCAAAATCGGCAGATAAAATAGAAGGAGCAATCAAATAAGGCTTGGACATAGGTGGATGACCTGGCTAAAAATTTAAGGAGAGGCTAAAAATTATAACAAAAAAGAACCTACTTGGCCCGCTCTTCCTTGCTTAAATGACAACATTTCAAACTTGCAACGTAACGTTGCTACTATAGAATGCCAAGTGTCAAACGAATTTGTTAAGGTATATTAAACCAATGTGAGGATTGATAATGAAAAGCACAACTCATCTATTAACAAATGATGGAAAACGCATTGCAAAACGTCTAGTTAATCATTGGAAACATAAGTTTGAAGTACAAGAAACTGAACAAGATTTTAAAATCTTAATGCCTACCGCAACCATTACGCTTGCACCAGAAACAGAGCAGTTAAATGTTGCTATTGATAGTCAGTTAGATGACCACAACCACTTGGAAAAAGTTGTCCTTGATCATCTAAACCGCATGGCTCAACAAGAATTTCAGGTGGAATGGCAGCACTAATTATTCGCCAGCGACTTTTTCCAACTGGATTGCATGAAACTGCAAATGCTCATCCATAAAGGTCTGGATAAAATAATAGCCATGATCATAGCCAGCATGTTGTCTTAAAGTTAAAGGCTGTCCTGCCTTTAAACATGCTTGTTTAAATTTTTCAGGGTGAAGTTGTTCATAAAATTGGTCATCTAACCCCTGATCCACCAAAATTTCATTAAATACCGCACCATTTTTTGAGACTAAAGCCGTGGCATCATGAGCCAACCAGCTATCGCGGTCTGTACCTAAATAATGGCTAAATGCTTTTTCACCCCATGCACATTCGGTTGGCGCGCAAATCGGTGCAAATGCAGACACTGACTTAAACTTCTCAGGATATTTAAAAGCTAAAGTTAAGGCGCCATGTCCTCCCATTGAATGTCCAAAAATACCGACTTGTTGAGCATTGACTGGAAAACTTTTTAAAATAAGTGGATATAACTCATCGATTAAATAGCTTTCCATCTGATAATGCTCAGACCAAGGTGCTTCTGTGGCATTAATATAAAAGCCTGCGCCTTGACCTAAATCCCAATTGTCACCTACTGCAACTTGTCCACCACGAGGTGAAGTATCAGGTGTAATCAGTATAAGACTAAGCTGGGCAGCCATATGCTGTGCATGTGCCTTAATGGCAAAAGTTTCTTCAGTACATGTTAAACCCGCTAAGTAAAACAAAGTTGAGCAAGGTTTACCTTCTAAAGCAGCAGGTGGCAAATAAACCCCAAACTTAGTAGAGCCTTTTAATAATTGAGAATCAAACTGATAAATGCGCTGCTCACCTTCAAAGCAGCGGTTTTTTTGCAGGAGTTGCATCGTTTTTAGCCTCTGTTTGTGTCTGAGCAATATTTACACTACCTGTATTTGGTTGAGGAAAAAGATATTTTTCCAACTGAGGTAGCATAAGTTCCATATTCTTACCAATCATCCATTGTGGCTCTGAAGGTTCTACACCTTGAGCTACTTCCCATTTGGTTACGGTTTGCTTAGCGGCATTAAACGAATCTTTCATAGAAGACTGCTCTCGCATCGCCAAATCAAAGAAAGCTCGTCCAAAATAAGTATAATCAGCTTCGTTATTACAACCGAACGAAGTTTTATCCGCAGCAGATGCAGTAATAATTAAAGTATCAGGTGACTGTAACGCCGGAATAAAACTTCCTGAGTAACAAGCAGAAATGACAATTACACGCCAACGAATCCCCGCTTTATCGAGCGTTTCACGTAACCATTTCGGATCGACTTGCCCCAAATCTAGAGGTGCATTTTCAATTTCAAAATGGTTTTGTTCACCGTGCGATGTCATATATAAAAATAACACATCACTATCACGGTTCATTTGCTGGCCTATACGGCGTAAGGCCAACTCTATACTGGTTTTAGACGCAATCGGGATTTCGGTTCGGGTATCCGGATTATTAACCAGCATCATTGAACGCCCGACTGTACCGAAACGTGTATCGAATTGTTCTTTAATACGAACCACTTCCGATTTAAAAACGTCTTGATAACTATCGCCTGCAACACCCAAGAAATACCAATGACTTTTAGCTAGCTCACCATATTGAACTTGCTCTAAAGCATCATGAAGTAATTTACTTTGTGCATAAAAAGCATCTTCGGCAAAAGTAGGTGGAGAATCTTCCACTTTCCAAATAGGCTGATCTTTTACGGAAAGTTGCCAAACCACCATGGTCGCAATGGTCGCAACCATAACCAATGCCCGCTCCCACCAAGGCCACTTAAGCTCACGTGAGAAAACCCAAATAACCGCCAAACTTTGCCACACAAAAAGTGCTACAAACAAACCAGGTAAAATACCGTTATAAATAGCATCGGGAATAAAGTTTAGATAACCATTAGATCCCAAATATTGAATTAAACACTGTATTAATAAGATATTGGTATCTAAAACCAACCACAATAAGGCTGGAACCAACATTAAACGCGGCTGATTAATACGCTGTGATAAGAAAATACCAACAATAAGAGCAATAAAAGGCCAAAGTGCGTATCCAATTAGACCTTGTGAGTTGAAGTCGCCAATTTGACCGGCAACAAGCCAACTATAAAGTGAGTTGGTACACCCACCTAATATTCCCCAAACAATGAGCTGAAGAATAGAGGGATGTACGATCTGTAAGGAACGTCTTGACCCCAAAAATAACCACATTCCGGCAAGCTGGTTACTTTTAAAATCATGCCAAAAGTTAATGGAAGGTTTGAGATCAATCATAAAAAGGTTTCAAAAATTTCGTTTTTGTCAGGCACCATAAGTGTATGCCTGCTAAGAATTTTAGCAATCATGCTTTTGAACTATATCACATATATTTGTGCATTATTCAAGCAATAAAACTTAACCTTACATAAGCTTACTGAAAGTAAGCATCAAAACGACAAGCATCCCCCTGCCACTGATGGGCTGGCTCTTGATTTGCTAAAAAAACAGCATGTCGTGGACGTTTTACAATCACTCGCTTTGCAACTTTTTTGGCTAGCTCTAGCAAATGATCACCCAAATCCATTTCTCCATCTTCGGGTAAAAGTAAATGCAAAAGCTGCATCTGCTTTTTGACTTGGGCTTGTTTTTTAATTGCTTGTTGATTTTGATCGCGCTGTGGGAACATCGGGTCAAGGTAGACCACATCAACTGTTTTTTCTTCTTGATCTAATTGCTGTAAATAGCTTGCAGAGTCAGCGAAGATCAGTTGAATACGATCCATAAATTGGCTTAAAAATGGATCATGCTGTGCCTGAGCTTTTGAATCCTCAAGTAAAGTAAATAAAATCGGATGGCGCTCAACGAGCTGAATTTGAGCACCTAGATAAGCCATAAGTAAGCTGTCATGACCTAAGCCCGCTGTAGCATCGACCAGTACTGGCTTTTCACCTAACTGACAAGCACGAGCAATCATTTCCAATTTAAGACTTGCTCGTTTTAAACGCGGAATTTCAGCTTTCCAGTCAGGCTGCATTTTCATGCCATTAGCAGATAACCAAAGCCCGTTTTGATCTACACAAAGAGCCAGGTCAGGATTTAAACGTAAAAAACGGGCATTGAGTTTTTCAATAGGCTGTAAATCGACAGTCACGCCTCTAGAATGAAGCACAGCTTGGTAGTGCTGTGCTTGTTCTTGAAAATCTACTTCAAAATATATGTGCATGCGCAGTGCCTTTAATTTGCTTTGCCCTGATCCGCAATTTTTTTCCATGCATCATCACGCAAGTAAACTGGTAAAGCATGTTCAGCATCAACCCACTGCTTTTGCGCTGCATACACACGTGCAATCGAAGCAATGTCTTGTGCAGTGGCAGTGATTGTTTGATGTTCTGCGTCAGTTTGAAGGAGCTTAGCACCCGAACCGATTAAGCAATGCTTTGCATAGGCAGCCGCTTGCTCGTAGTTCATTAATTTTTCTTCATCTATACACTGCATGATGCCTTGCTCATCTAGAACAAAACTTGCAATGTAAACTTCATTCATACGTGCATCGAGTACCGCAGTCACCTGTTCTAAACCTTCAAGTCGGTAAGCCGCTTGTGCGAGAGCCTGTAAGGTAGAAACTGGAATTACTGGTAAATCTTGTGACCAAGCTAAAGCCTGAGCAACTGCTGCATTAATTCGAACACCACTAAAAGAGCCGGGCCCTCGACTAAAGGCAATTGCATCTAAACCAGCTACGTCAAGTCCAGTTTGTTGTAACCCTTGCTCAATCATTGGCAAAATGGTCTGGGTTTGTGCTTTCGCTCGCGTATCGAGTTGGAAAAAGAGTTCTTGGGTTTCATCGATTAATGAAATGGAACATTGCTCGTTTGCAGTTTCCAACGCCAGCAGTTTCATGCACAACCTTAGTATTCAATCAGATTAAAAACGGAAGTTATGATACCCCACTCGGCTCTGATAGGCGAGTTGTTCCTATCTAAATAAAAACGCCAAGCTGGTGCTTGGCATCGAAAATATCTCGCTAAAATTTTAAAAATGGAATTCTTTCAAATCGGCATAGCTTTTAAAGTGTTCAGCATAATGTAGTGCGCTCAAGCGTATTTTTGCTGCGCCTTCTTCATCTAAAGTTTTTACAATTTTGCCAGGTGAGCCCATTACCACTGAGTTATCTGGAATCACTTTACCTTCCGGTATTAAAGCATTCGCACCAATAATACAGTTCTTACCAATCACGGCTCGATTTAAAATGACAGCATTCATACCAATCAAACTGTTATCGCCAATCGTACAACCATGCAACATGACTTTATGCCCAACAGTGACATATTCGCCAATATTTAGCTCAAGGCCCGCATCAGTATGTAATACCGAATTTTCTTGAATATTAGAAAAATTACCAATCCGAACGACACAATTATCGGCACGTACTACAGCACCAAACCAAATACTGACCTGACGGCCTAGTTCTACTTGTCCAATAAGCGTTGCAGTTGGAGCAACCCAGCCATCCCATGGCTCATGTTAGGCTTTTGGATGCTGTCCTTGATAGCTATACATCATAATTTATCAGTCCTGATCTTTATTTTTTATGAGAAAATTTTGGCATTCCAAACGTTGGTGCATTCAGTAGAAATGGCCATTCTTTTTGGTAGCCTAAACCATATTTAAATAAGGCAATTAACATTCGCGCTGTGAGACCCCAAATAATTTCATTATCAATCTGCAAGCTTGGGAAGTATAAAGATTGATGAGCATATCGCACTTCATATGGCGTCGGACGCGTCTCTATAAGTTGCTGTAAAGGCACAAAGAAAATTCGATCAATTTCGGTGGGCTGAGGAATTAAAGTTACCTCAGGAGGAATAAGCCCAACAATCGGTTTTACAGACAAGCCACTTCTTGCACGTTGCATCGGCAAATCGCCTAACAACTGCACATCAAATGGATTTAAAGCCGTCTCTTCTTGAGCTTCTCTTAGCGCTACAACAATATTACTAGTATCACTAGGGTCACGCTTGCCACCAGGAAAAGAAACTTCCCCCGCATGGTTGTTCATATGTATTGAACGGCGTGTAAGCAGTACCTTAGGATTATTTTCATTCGTAATCGCAATAAGTACCGCAGCTTGTGCTTCTTGTATGCGGGTGGAAAAGCGCAATCTTTGCTGTAACTTTTGTGTTAGCAAGTGCTCTTCCATACCATTCACCTATTATTCTGTCTCTCTTTGCATCATATCTGAAAATCAAACTTAGGGAATAGAGTTGATGCGTAAGTCTAAAAATTCAGTTATGCTGAGGCATCTCTATACTCGATGATAATTATGAGTTTCTGTGTAGCGTGTGGGCATAAAACCGAACAAAAAATTCCTTTAGGTGATCATAAAGTACGCCGTGTTTGTACTCATTGTGGAAATATTCACTATGAAAACCCCAAAGTAATCTGCGGTGCCTTAGCGTTATGGGAAGACAAAGTATTACTTTGTCGTCGTGCGATTGAACCTCGTTATGGCTTATGGACTTTGCCTGCGGGTTATATGGAATTATTCGAAACCATGGAACAAGGTGCGGCGCGTGAAACTCGTGAAGAGGCAGAAGCCGAGATTGAAATAGAACAACTTTATTGCATGTACAATATTCCCCGTATTGGGCAAATTTATGTGTTGTTCAAAGCACAGCTGAAAGATGGCATTTTCGGTGCTGGCGAAGAAAGTATCGAATGTCGACTGTTTGAAGAACATGAAATCCCATGGGGTGAACTTGCCTTTCCTAGTGTTGAACACACATTAAGACATTATTTCGAAGACCGTAAACAACAAGTTTTTCCAACACATCTAGAGACGTTAGGAACTCGTTTAGACCATACAGGCTAATGAGCTAGATAATAAAAAAGACCGCATTTGCGGTCTTTTTTTTAAACCCTTATTTTGTCTTAATTTGATAACAATCAGCGGTTCTAAGGGTTACTGTTCCAGCCATACGCTGTCCCAGTGCTTTTTCAGCTTCAGTTGGTGCAGGTGAGACATTTTCAATATTGTTATAAACTTGTTGATAAAAGGCATATGGATTCAACCAATTAACTGTTTTATTATCATAAGTCGTAAGATTTGCACCACTTGCCTGACCTTGTAATAGATTGGCAACGTTAATTTTTGCCCCACTTACTGTTAAAGATTGGCTACCTGTTTCTTTAATTGCTTGTATGACATTTGAGTTAAGGCCTACCACAATCCCATTCAAATTCCCTAATTGAGGCTCAGCAAGAATCATTCTTACAGTAACGGATTTATCATTTGTGGAAGATTCTGTTCCTCCAGTTGTTCCTATACGATACTGTTGAACCCCATTGTTATCGATCATAGTATTATCAGAAACAACACCACATTGCCCAGACATATCGGTCGCCGTTGCATTAGGTTTGATATCAGTCCGAATGTCCCCATATTCATCAACCACAATACCTAAATCAATTGGTGCAATACCAGCCGTATTGAACTGGAATCTTAATGTTGCATATAAAGGGAAAATATATGTTTGGCCTGTTGCTACATTTTTAGAAGTCTTAAAAATATCTTTTAAGAGGAAACTAGCAGGGCTCACCTTATAAATATCCATAGAGCCATTATAATTTTGGGTACCTACGGACTGTCTCCATAATGCATAATGTTGTGGGTTAGGAGTTTCAGTATTGGTTAAAGCTAAATACGAACTATCATGTCCGGCAATAAGTGAATCATTTAATAATTTACCTTGGTAAATTACTAAATCTTCATTTGTATTATTAGAAGTTTTCAAACGGAACGGCTGAGTTGATCTAATTTCTGTTTTTATTGGGTCAAGCCAAGTAGTCTGTGCATTGGCAATCATTTGAGTTGGCTTAGCTTTTGTCAATACCTCCAACACGGCTCCAATTGCTAGCTGGCTTGAGGTAGTGCTAGTCCCTTTCCATTGTAACCCATAACCAAATGTATAACCTTGACGGTCAGATAGCAAAAATAAGTTGCCAAATACATGTTGGGTATTCGCACTATTTTTTGAGCAATCTTTTAAATTCGTTAAATTACATCCATAAAAGTTTTCAGCAACTAAATTAGGTTTTGCCAAAGTAATATAATCTGATTGATATAATCCAACCAAACTTAAGTTTGCTAACTGGGTTATAAGGTCGAAAGCCTGCTCATCTGAAATCTGGCTTACATCTAACCATGGTTTTAACAAATTGACATAGGCACCATTTTTCCATTCTGTTGCCGTGATATTTTGCAGTACAACATTTAATGTATTTTTCTTATCTTCAGTAAATTGCGTTGGTTGTAAATCACCAACTACATTATCTCCTCTTTCCAAGCCAATGCTTTGGAAAACTTTTACTAATGCCATTGCTACGCGAATAGTAGGGTCACTAGGACTAAGCGATGTTGGAGTCTGCCCTGTTAATCCTATTGCCATATCTATGACTTTTAGACGAGGTGGCACAGTCATTTGAATTTTTGAGACTGAATCTAACTTAACTGAACCTAATTCTACTTTTCTTGGATTCTTAGCACCTTGCAAATAGAAGGTCGCTGTATCACCAACTTTACAAGAACCGATGACAATATTTCCTGAAGCTTTAGTAATAAAACTTTGGCTGCCAGTACTACTACAGGTAAAATTAAGACCAGCAATCGGGTAATCTAAAAAAAATTGTAGACAATCGCTATTCGTTACAGAACAGCTTCCACTAGAACTAGCTCCTCCTGATCCATTAGAAGGATTCTCATTAATTGTCGAACTTCCTCCACCACAACCATTTAACATCAATGCAATTGTGGTAAGAGCAAAAGGCCATAAAATTTTTTTATTCATTTAGCTACCCTACTTATTTTTAACGTAATACCGAAATTTGAATTTGTCCCTGATTTGTTAACTCTTTTTCTGTAACATCCACAGCAGAAGATAAAGGCGTCATCATAATATAATGTGCTGAAGGCGGTACTTTTAAAACTCCTTGAATCGATGCATGCTGTAACATAGTCGAAGGATAAGATTTGCTTTTAAACCCGCTCACTCCTTCCAGAATACAGCCTTTATCATCCAAAAATACAACGAGTGGCCAATAATATAGAGGCTTCTCATTACTAGAAGCAAAAGACATAACTTTTAAATGCTGAACAGAAGGATTTAACTGTACCAACTCATATTCAAATTTTTCTTTCAATGGCTTCCGTGGCCATAAGTTTACTTCCTTATTTGTGCTAAGCGTTTTAATTGATTTTTTATAATCTTTAATAAAGCACTTATCTTGTTCAAAAGCTGCTTCTAGCTCTTGTGAAGACAAACGCATATACGTCGGCGCTAAAACAACAGTAGAGTCTTGGTCTTGAGTTTGTCGATTGAAAAGCTGATCTAAAGTTGATCGACTTACCCCCTTTTTCCGCTCTACTGATTCAGTGCGCCCCAAACCATCAGGCATAAGGTAAAACCGCTTCTTACCTTCAATGTTAAATTCTTGATCTTCAAGATATTCATTATTTACATACTCTACACCATCAATAGTTGTAAATTTAGATTTATCGAGTGAAGAATCGGAGGATGGTGCAGCTTGAGATGTACTCTTTATTGGTGGAGGAACGAGAACTAACTTTTTTTGCCATTCATTATTAGATACTGAAGGGGCATTTCCGCTCTCAATAATTTTATTTTTTTCTGTGGATGTTTTTAAATCATTACTGACTACTGAAACAGTTTTTGTATTTTTCTGAGTTTTTTGCGGTGCAGTCGGTGCAGTCGGTGCAGTCGGTGCA
>NZ_JAWVAV010000050.1:0-20487 GCF_033599315.1 Acinetobacter sp. OYA S30 | reverse complement strand
GCAACCCGCGTAAACGGACGATATGAAACATGTATGCAACGAGCGAAACGAATAAGACTATAAAAAATCTCGCCCTGTTCGATTTTGATGGAACCTTGTGCAGTAAAGACAGTTTTACAGGGTTCATCTTTTATGCGTTGTCTAAACGTCATATTGTGAAGCAAGGCTTGAAAATCCTGCCATGGATTCAAGCCTATTATCTTAACTTTTATCCAGCCCATGCTATGCGTGCCAAGCTATTTCGTAGCATGTTCAGAGATACTCCTGCAATTGAATTGCAAAGACTAGGTGAAGAATACGCACAAGAACTCGTCTCTGCACTTTCACCTGAAATTTTTGCACAATTACAGCAACACCAGCTATTAGGTGATCAGGTGGTATTAGTTTCTGCCTCTATTGATATCTATCTCGCTCCACTTTGCAAATTATTAGGTATCGAATTAATTTGTACAGAGACTCAAATTAAAAATGGCATGATGACAGGTTACTACTCAACTCCGGATTGTAGTAGTGAGCAAAAGAAGTTAAGAATACGTGAGCAATATTCTCTAAAGCACTATCAGCGAATCTATGCGTATGGAAATAGCTCAGAAGATTTAGACATGCTTAGTCTTGCTACACATCCTTTTATGGTCGGTGAAGATCGAATCTTGCCCTCATTAACCCCACAAAAAAAGCTCGCATGATGCGAGCTTTTTTAATTTAGAACAACTTAGTAAATTGCCATATGATCGCGATGAATCATTTCTAATGAACGGGCTTCACCAAGTACTTGGTAAACTTTGTCTGAAGAAAGACCTTTAATAATTTCAGCAGAACGAGAACTAAAATTTACTCGCCCAACCGCAACACGTTTACCTTGTTTATCGACACATTCAACCACATCACCACGATCAAAATGTCCTTCAACAGTTTTTACCCCAACAGGCAATAAACTGCGATGTTTCAATTTAATCGCTTCAACTGCGCCATCATCAATTACAAGACGACCTGCTGTTTGTAAATGTGCAGCAAGCCATTGCTGATGCGCTGTCATACGGTCTTTATCAGTCGTAAACAATGTACCCAGCATCTCACCAGCCATCACTCGTGACAATACATTGTCGCTTTCACCACTAGCAATCAATGTCGGGCAACCTGACTTGGCAGCTAAACGTGCAGCACGAACTTTAGTGACCATGCCACCTCGTCCAAGCACACCGCCACCACCAGCCATTTCAAATAAAACATCATCCATGGCACGCACAGTTGATAACAATTTTGCATCAGGATTATGACGTGGGTCTGAATCAAACATACCTTGCTGATCTGTTAAAATAATTAATAAATCAGCATGTACTTGACCAGCAACCATAGCTGCGAGTGTATCGTTATCACCAAAACGAATCTCATCGGTAGATACAGTATCGTTTTCATTAATGACCGGAATAACACGCCAATCAATCAAGTTCTGCAATGCATCACATGAATTTAAGTAACGACGGCGGTCTGCCAAATCATCATGTGTTAACAACACCTGAGCAGTTCGGATACTATGATTTTCAAGCACACTAGACCAAGTATGAATTAGGCCCATCTGCCCAATTGCGGCACATGCTTGAAGACTGGGTAGATCGGTGGGTCGACTCGCAAGCTTCATACGAACCATACCTTCCGCCACAGCTCCTGAAGACACTAAAATAATTTCGTGTCCAGCATTGTGTAAATCTGCAATCTGTTTCGCCCAATGCGAAATAGCGTCCAGATCTAGACCTTGCCCATTTGCCGTGAGTAAAGATGATCCGATTTTAACAACGATTCGTTTACACTCACTGAGCTTACGTTGCCCATCGACCACTTCTATCATGTTTTCCTCGGTTTTTTAGTCACGAACGTAGATGCTTTCTACATCACCATCGTCTTCATCGTCATCGAAGTCATCATCATCGTCCATCATGCTTTCAAGGCGTTGTGCCTTACGCATAGCACGGTATGCTTCCTTCGCTGCAATGGTCTGTTCACGTGTTTCAGCTTCAAGCTGTTCACGGAATGCTCTTACTTCTGCTGCGTACTCAGGATCTTCAACTTCACGTTCACGTTGTTGTTCAATCTGATCCATGAGGTAATAAACAACTTCTTTGGTTCCTTCTTCGAGTAAACCCGAGGTCTTAAAGACAGGACCTGTCCATTGCAACTCATCTAGAATATGCTGACACCATTCTTCACGGCTTTCTTCAGCAATCTGATCAAGTTTATTAAGTACTAATACAATTGGTAACTTCGCCAAAGTAGGAGAAAACTTGGCAAGTTCATTCATAATTGCTTTAGCATTATGGGCCGGGTCTGAACCATCAATTGGTTGTACATCAATAATGTGCAAAAGAATACGTGTACGTGCTAAATGCTTAAGGAAACGAATACCTAAACCTGCACCTTCTGCTGCACCCTCAATAAGTCCCGGAATATCTGCCATCACAAACGAGCGGTGACGGTCAGCATCTACTACACCTAGGTTAGGAACCATAGTGGTAAATGGATAATCTGCTACTTTTGGTTTCGCGGCACTTACTGCACGAATAAATGTTGATTTACCAGCATTTGGCATACCTAATAAGCCAACATCTGCCAATACTTTCAACTCAAGGCGAATTTCACGGAACTCACCTTTTGTACCTGTCGTACATTTACGTGGAGCACGGTTGGTTGATGATTTAAAGTGAGTATTTCCTAAACCACCTTCACCACCGCTTGCAACCATTACTCTTTGGCCGTCTTCTACCAGATCGCCAATAATATCGCCTGAATCTGTATCAACAATTGTTGTACCAACGGGTACTTTTAAAACCACATCTTCACCACCACGTCCGGTACAGTTAGCACCTGCACCGTTTTTACCACGCTCAGCGCGGAATTTACGGGTGTAACGGTAATCGACTAGGGTACTTGTATCATCATCTGCTTGAATATAGATACTTCCACCACGTCCGCCATCACCACCATCTGGGCCACCAAATGGTACAAATTTTTCACGGCGAAAACTGGCTACGCCATTGCCACCGTCGCCAGCCTCTACGGTAATGACTGCTTCATCAACAAAGCGCATTTGCCAATCCTCTAAAAACTCTAAAACCGCCTATTCTGCCATATTTTCAGAAAATTCTCGAATAGAAAATCGAGAGAATTCTACTTTCCTGCTGCTTATTTTATTTCTTTTTATCAGGATATAAACCTACAGCAAGCCATGGTCTATTTTTATTGATTAATTACCTAAGGATGAACATTACGTAAAGGTAAATCCATCTTCATGTCCAAATTAGCTTTAGTGTGCTGAACAGAGTTATACATAATGGCATTAAAGCTTGAAATATTCCCCATTTCCATTGCATCGTTAACGTTCAAACTTGGGTTAAACTGATGTTTAATTGGCAAATTTATAGATTCGTCAAACTCAAAATAAACCGGACCATTAAAAGCAATTTTAACCGGAATGGTATAACTACGTTTTAACTGAAATGGAATATCAAGTTTAATCGGGATATTTAATTTTAATGGAAACCTTGGTAATAACTTATTTTTGTAAATTAAATCAGTGGTTGTTTCTAAAGGCATCACCTGATCGACTTTTAATGTTGTCGCATAATCAACACTTACTGTAATTGGAGTCTCGACTTCAAACTCTAAATCAGCCAAGTATCTTCCTTTTAATGGAACTGAAATCTGAAGGTCAATATCAATAGATGTGTCTAATTTACCTATCGATTGGACCTGCAAATTATTACCAACATGTATTTTAGTTTCTAATGATTCTGGTAAACGAATATCCGACTCATGTGCTGAAACTACAACTGAAGCCTGTATGTTTAAATAGAACCAAAATAAGATTGCCGTGAGTATCATAATCAGAAAGAAACTGATTAATATACTTTTTAATGAGCCAAACATAAGCCATTCACCTATTTTGTCTGGTTCTGAACAGGTGAAGAGTGATCTTCGCCAGATTTAACGGGATTCAGGCTCATGCTCGATAGTGGTATTTTTAACTCACCATGCTCGATTTTAACAGGCAAGGTATTTTTTACATCTACCGACGCATTTAAAGCTGTTTTCACCGGGACATTCAAACTTCCCTGAATTGGAATATTTGTTTTTAATTGAGCATTTAATGGAATATGAAGATTTTCTTTTAAGACCGTTTTTACTGGCGCATCAAACTTCAAATGAACTTTCTGATCGAGTGGAACTTGAATATCAATAGGTACATCTAACTGTAAAGGAATATTACCTTTTAATGGCAAAGTAATATCTTTACCAAGCACTCTCACCTGAACTTTCGTGTCAATTGGCAAACTTTGCTCAACTTTTAAAGTTTCTTTAACTGGAATAACCGTACTAATCGGCACCATATTATCGAAATAGACACGTGGTGTTAAAGTCTGCGTTAAAGGAATATTTAACTTCTCATTAATAGGAATATTAGCATTCACTCGACCTTTAACATCGACATTTAAAGCATCTTTTACTTTAACTTGTACCTGTAATGGCTCTTGTAAATCGATCGCTACTGCCTGGTTTTTCAACGGAATATAAATATTAAAATGTTTAAACACCCAAATGGCGATAAGTACACCACATATATTCGCGATGATAATAAAAAAGAAGACGATCAATAATCTTTTAAACTGCTGCAATTCCAATCCCTTACTATTTCTTTTTGTTCCTTAAACCGTATTCTCATTGATTTCTAAAAAATAATCAGCATATATTTTGTACGGTAGTAAAAAAACCCAGTCTAAACTGGGTCTTTTTGTCACATTCTTTTATCTAACGTTAAAACAGATTAAGCGTTAGTTTCTGCAGGAATTTTTTTATAGCTTACGCCACACATTTGCTCAGCAATACGTAATACTTGGCAGCTATAACCTACTTCATTATCGTACCAAACATATGCAGTTAAGCGATTACCAGAAGTAATCGTTGCTTGAGCATCATATACACCAGCAGTACGAGAACCGATAAAGTCGCTTGATACCACTTCTGTAGAGTTGGTATAACCGATTTGACCTTGAAGGTTAGAGTTGATCGAAATTTGACGAATGTATTCGTTCACTTCTTCACGATCAACTTCTTTATCAAGCGTTAAGTTTAAAATCGCAAGAGATACGTTTGGTGTTGGAACACGTACAGAGTTACCAGTTAACTTACCTTTTAACGCAGGCAATGCTTTAGCAACAGCTTTAGCAGCACCAGTTTCAGTAATAACCATGTTCAATGTAGCAGCACGACCACGACGATCAGCTTTGTGGTAGTTATCGATTAAGTTCTGGTCATTTGTAAATGAGTGAACTGTCTCAACGTGACCATTAAGAACTTTATATTTGTCATCCAATACTTTAAGAATTGGAGTGATCGCATTTGTTGTACAACTTGCAGCAGAGATGATTTTGTCTTCATCTAAAATGTCAGAGTTGTTTACACCAAATACAACGTTTTTCATTTCGCCTTTACTTGGTGCAGTTAATACAACACGTGCAACACCTGGGCATTTCAAGTGTTGGCTTAGGCCTTCAGCATCACGCCATTTACCAGTGTTGTCGATTAAAAGCGCGTTTTCAATACCGTATTGAGTATAGTCTACTTCGCTTGGGCTAGACGCATAGATCACTTTGATGAAGTTACCGTTAGCGATAATTGCTTCGTTTTCTTCATCAACAGAGATTGTACCTGCAAAAGTACCGTGAATAGAGTCACGACGAAGTAAAGAAGCACGTTTAGCCAAGTCACCGTCAGAAGACTTACGAACAACAATCGCTTTAAGGCTTAAACCACGACCTAAACCTGATTGGCTAATGATTAAACGAGCCAAGATACGGCCAATACGACCAAAACCGTAAAGAACTACATCTTTAGGTTGTTCAGAAGTTGCGCTACCTTTAATTGACTCAACAGCTTGAGCAACAAAAGCGTCAACATCACCGCCTTTTTCTTTATATTCAACTGCAAGTTTACCGATATCAACTTCTGCAGAACCGATATTTTCAACTTTTGCTAAAGCTTCTAAAATAGGGAAAGTATTTACTACAGAAAGCTCAACATCTACAACACGTGTACGACGGTGAGTTTTCAAAATTTGGATAACAGAACGGTTAATTAAAGAGCGACCGTAAACAGATACGACAATATTTTTTTCACGGTATAATTGACCGATTAATGCAATCATACGTTCCGCGATTTCTTCACGGTTTTTCCAACGGCCTTGGTGTTCAGCGTGCAGGGCGATGATAGTGTCTTTGCTCACAGATACGTCCTCTAATTAATTATATCTAGGCGTGATTTTTAAAACCCCGTAATTGTAATGGAATTATTGGCAAGAATGAATCAAAAGCTGACGTTAGTGGCTAGATTTTCCCAAAATTCATCATAAATTCATAAAATACCTATAATTATTTTTTATTATCTTATTGTTTAAAGCCGCTAAATTTTTGCTTTTTCTTACTTTTTAGATTTTGATGCTCTAATCGTGAGCATCATTTTTTAATCTTTTTTGATATTTTTCGATATTTAATTGCAAATTTTTGGCTTTTTGCTGCTGTTGGTAAAGATGAAAAGCCCCTTCTAAAACCAATACGAAAACGGCACACCAAATTGGAAGATAAGTAAACCATTCTTCTTTACCAATGCTTTCCCCTAGCACTAAAGATGCTAAAGCAAGTAATACCGGTTCAAGATATCCAAGCAGACCAAACACAACCAAAGGTAAATAACGGCTTGCCAATATATAACATCCCAAGCCTATAGCACTAAGCACACCTAAGCCCGCAATAACCAACCCGAGTGTCGGTTGATCGAGGAACTTACTATATGGCAATAACCCTGTATGTGTCAGATAGATTGCAACTGGCATAATAATCAGAAGGTCCCACCAAAAGCCCCCTAAATTATCCGTTTTAATTTTCTTACGTAACAAGAAATAAGCGGAATAACCTATAGCCACTGAAGCAGTTTCCCAAGCAATACTTCCTAGTCGAAAAATCTCATGCCCTACGCCAATAATTGCAAGGACAATAGCGACCCACTGAAATTTCGATATTTTCTCTCCATATAAGACACTACCCGCTAAAACCAAAACAAGCGGTAACAGGAAATATCCCAAAGAAACTTGCAAACCACGTCCATGCATAGGTCCCCATAAAAACAGCCATAACTGCACTGAGGTCAAAACAGATGTTGTAATGAGTAATAGAAGTAAAGAAGGTTTTGCTAAAATACGTTGATATATATTTTTAATATGGCTTAAATCACCACTCCACCACATAAATAAAGTTAAAAATGGCAAAGTCGCAATAATACGCCATCCGAAAGTCTGTTCACTATCAAGCTGGCCGAGTAATTGAGTATAAAAATAAAGAACACCAAAAGTTAATGATGCCATGACAGACAAAATCACGCCCTTTAACATCACTAACCTCTTTATACTTTAAGAAAAATAAAGCGATACAATACTTGATTTATCCACTATAAAAAAGAAAAAACCATGCGAAAACATGGTTTTTTCTTAAGCAGCATATATTTATTCTTTATGCTCGGTATGAATAATATCTCGAATATCAAATCCTAATGTTTTTGCATAATTTAGATATTCATCAACCACTTCTTTGTGTGGATGTGGCGTTCTAGATAAAACCCAAAGATATTTTCGGGAAGGTTCGCCTACCAAAACTGTTTGGTAATCTTCATCGAGCTTTAAAATCCAGTAGTCTCCACGAATTATTGGAATCCATCTTACAGCTTCGGGTAAAAAACTTACCTTTAATTTCGTGTTATACGGCGGATTAACTACAAAAGCCTCACCGATAGATTGCTGTAATTGCTTTTGATTATCGTAGCAGCGGTTATCTACAACTATGTTTCCATTTTCATTTAAGGTATAGGTTGCAGATACATTGTAAGCACATTTTTTTTGGAAAAAAGCAGGTTTACGCGCGACTTCATACCACACACCTAAATAACGGTCTAATTCAACTTTATCGACTGTAGGTAGAGGCTTCTGCTGGGCATAGGCATATGTTCCGACAGCTAAGCCAGTCAGAACAATACCGCCCAATGCAATTTTTGCCAAGCGCCAACTGGCTTGCGGAACATTATTTCGAAATGCCATTGTTGCCCTCAACTCTTTGTTGTGAATACAAAATAACTTAAATATCTACAGTAGCTTGTTTTTTAAACAAATCATGTAGTGTTATGTATCCATTTATTGCAACATTTGCGCTTTTAAACGAACAATTTCATCACGAATACGCGCCGCTTGCTCGAATTGTAAATCCTTCGACGCCTTTAACATTTCTTTCTCTAGCTTAGTAATGTGCTTACTAAACAATTTAGGGTCAGAAAGAATATGTCGTTCATCTGCGCTAAGTGCTTGTGCCTGCTCTAGTACTTTCTCATCAATCTGATCATCAGAAAGTACTTCACCCGTATCAATTTCTTTCACAGCCTGACGAACTGCACTACGTGGCGTAATACCATGCTGCTCATTAAACTCGATTTGTTTTGCACGTCGGCGCTCTGTCTCATCAATTGCCTTTCGCATAGAATCAGTGATTGTATCAGCATATAAAATTGCTTTACCTTTCACATTTCGCGCAGCACGACCAATCGTCTGAATAAGCGAACGCTCAGAACGTAAGAAACCTTCTTTATCTGCATCTAAAATAGCAACTAAAGAAACTTCCGGCATATCTAAGCCTTCTCGCAGCAAGTTAATACCCACTAGTACATCAAATACGCCTGTACGTAATTCATGAATAATTTTGACACGTTCAACCGTATCAATATCCGAGTGCAGATAAGCAACCTTAACGCCATATTCTTTTAAATAAGAAGTTAAATCTTCCGCCATACGCTTGGTTAAAGTCGTTACCAATACACGCTCATTTAAGTTCTTACGAATATTGATCTCAGAAAGAACATCATCAACTTGAGTTAATACAGGACGAACTTCAATTTCAGGGTCGATTAGTCCTGTTGGACGCACCACTTGCTCAACCACTTGTTCTGATTTTTCCAGTTCATATCTAGCTGGTGTGGCACTCACAAAAATAGTGGTCGGAACAATACGCTCCCACTCTTCAAATTTCATTGGGCGGTTATCAAGCGCACTTGGTAAACGGAAACCGTAATTCACCAAGTTTTCTTTACGCGAACGGTCACCTTTATACATTGCGCCAATTTGAGGAACCGTTACATGCGACTCATCGATAATAAGTAAGGCATCTTCTGGTACATAGTCAAATAAAGTCGGTGGTGCTTCACCTGCCGGTCGTCCCGATAAATGACGTGAATAGTTTTCGATACCATTGGTGTACCCTAACTGCTGCATCATTTCCAAATCATAACGCGTACGTTGCTCGATACGCTGCGCTTCGAGTAACTTGTCATGTTCACGGAAGAACTTAAGCTGGTCTTGCAATTCATCCTTAATGGTATCGATAGCTCGTGTTAGGTTGTCTTTTGGCGTCACATAATGGCTTTTCGGGTAAATCGTGACACGTGGTACTTTGCGGACCATTTTACCAGTCAGCGGATCAAACCAGCGAATTGAGTCTACTTCGTCATCAAAGAGTTCAATACGAATCGCATGTTGGTCGGATTCTGCCGGGAAAATATCAATAATTTCACCACGGATACGATACGTACCACGTAAGAATTCAAGCTCATTACGCGTATATTGCATTTCAACCAAACGGCGAATAATTTCGTCTCGACTTACTCGGTCACCTTGGACCACATGCAATAACATTTGCATATAAGCATTTGGGTCACCCAGACCATAAATGGCCGAAACAGAAGCAACAATAATTGCATCACGACGTTCTAACAAAGCACGCGTTGCCGATAATCGCATCTGGTCAATATGGTCATTAATTGCCGCGTCTTTTTCAATAAATGTATCTGACGACGGAACATAAGCCTCGGGTTGATAGTAGTCGTAATAACTTACGAAATACTCAACTGCATTGTTTGGGAAGAAGGCTTTAAACTCACCATAGAGCTGGGCTGCCAAGGTCTTATTATGCGCCATCACAATCGTTGGGCGCTGAGTTTGGGCAATCACATTTGCCATGGTATAGGTCTTACCTGAACCTGTCACACCTAGCAGTAACTGATTACGAAAACCCTTTTCGATACCATTCACCAGCTTTTCAATTGCCTGTGGTTGATCACCCGCTGGCTGGTAATGAGTGACCAAATCGAAAGGTTGATTTTCGTTCACAGTTCTCTCTCTTTATAAAAAAATTGAATTTATCGTCTAGCAAATTAATGGGGATTTTTTCCCTAATTTAAAGTCTATATTGAGATTAATCTATATCGAAAATATTAAGCATCTTGATACTTGACCAATGCTGTAAACGGTTGCAACATGGACTTATCCATTAGATAAAAAGCATAACCATGACCTATCAATATCATGATGAAAGTATTGTAACCGAACTCCCTGAAGATACCGTGTTTGTCTTCGGTAGTAATATGGCTGGACAACATGGTAGTGGAGCCGCACGTGTTGCCAGTCAGCATTTTGGGGCTGTAGAGGGTGTAGGACGTGGCTGGGCTGGTCAGAGCTTTGCAATTCCAACATTAAATGAACATATCCAACAAATGCCACTCTCCCAAATCGAGCATTATGTTGAAGACTTTAAAGTTTATGCAAAAAATCATCCTAAAATGAAATACTTTGTGACAGCTTTAGGATGTGGGATCGCAGGTTATAAGGTTTCCGAAATCGCTCCTCTTTTTAAAGGCATACATCACAATGTGATTTTTCCTGAATCGTTTAAACCGTATGTTGAAGAAGATGCTGTTTCACAGTTCCCAACACTCACTCAAAAAATGGTTCAAAGTTTCATTAATGATGAAGTTATTTTCTACTTTAATCACGGCAGTGAATCTTTTGAAGATGCTTTAGATAAAACGGATTTATCACGTGCTGAAAAAGCGATAGCGCTTATTGTGCTTAATGAGGAATTGTATCCTCGTGACCGCTATGGCAGAGGCCGTGACCACGAATTGAGGGATATTTTAGGTAAGCTCAATGGTAAGATTTTTAATATTCATGGTAACTCAGAAGGTGCAATGATTTTCGTAAGTGTAATTGTTGCGCTTATGGAACTTTATGATTTTGATGAGCAAGATTTTATAAAATTATGGCGCGGTGAGAAAAATATCGACCACCCTATTAACCGTTAATTTACTTTGATATTTTATGAGTGAAGCAGATAAATTCTGCTTTTTCATTATTTTACTTATATTTAATATTTTTATTTTAATTATTCTAATAGATTTAAAACGATTATTTTCCCAAATCTTAGTTTTTCTCATTATACTTTAAGACAAACTGAATACTTAAAAGAAACGCATGGAAACTTTAGATTCTTCAATTTTTGACCTCACCCCAATTCCAATGTGGATTGAAGACTTTAGTGAAGTTAAGCAGTTATTTGACTTATGGAGAAATCAAGGGGTTGAAAACTTATATGAATTTCTAAGTCAAAATGAAAATCTAGTGGTTGAATGTGCTCATAAAATTAAAATTATTAAGGTCAACCAAAAAGTATTAGATCTTTTTGAAGCAAAAAGCCAAGAAGAGTTATGTGCCAACTTAAATCTTATTTTTAAAAAAGAAATGTTTGAAGCCCATATTCATGAACTCGAAGCGTTATGGAAGGGCAAAACTCATTTCTCGAGTACCACTATAAATTACACGCTCTCTGGTAAGCGTATTGATGTACAACTACGTGGAGCAATTTTACCGGGTTCTGAAACTACGTTTGACCGTATTTTAATTACCACCGAAGACATTACTCCGTATCAAAATGCGCTTCGTCAGGAAGAGAAAAATCGACGCCTAGCAGAATCAATGTTTATCTACTCTCCGACTTCGCTTTGGGTTGAAGATTTTAGCCGTATTAAAAATAGAATTGATCAGCTTAGGCTATTAGGAATTGAAGACTTTAGAACTTTTTTAGATGTACATCCTGAATTTGTTCGCCAATGCATAGAAGACATTTTAATTTTAGACGTCAATCAGTCGACTCTAGATTTATTTAAAGCACCAGATAAAACCACTCTGTTAAAAAATACCCATAAAATTTTTGCCGAAGAGATGGTGGAAACTTTTAGAGAACAGCTGATTGAACTCTGGCAAGGAAATATTCACCACAAGCGTGAAGCCGTTAACTATGCGTTAGATGGCCAAATTAGAAATGTCTTATTGCAATTTACCGTATTCCCCGGTTATGAAGAAACTTGGGGATTGGTACAGGTTGCGCTTACAGATATTACTGCACGAAAGAAAGCCGAAAATTATCTAGAATATTTAGGCCAGCATGATGTACTGACTAAACTTTATAACCGAGCTTTTTTTACAGAAGAGCTTAATCGTTTAAATCGCAGTATTATCCGCCCTGTTTCTTCAATTTTTTTAGACATGAACGGCTTAAAGGAAATCAATGATCAACTTGGCCATGATATTGGTGATGGTTTATTACGTCGAGTAGGTAATATTTTAAATCAGGCAATTATGAATACTGCTTATACAGCTTCTCGAATCGGTGGCGACGAATTTGTAATTTTAATGCCTGGTGCAGATGAAGCGAATGTTTTGATGATGCTGCAAACCATTCAGGAGCTTTTTAATATAGATAATCAATATTATTCAAGTCATCCTATTAGTATTGCGATTGGGCACGCCACAACAAAAGAAAATGAACAAGTTGAAGATATGCTAAAACGCGCAGATCATCATATGTATCAAAAGAAAAAAAGTTATTATCAAGAAATTCTTCTACGATAAAAAAACAGGCATATTGCCTGTTTTTTTATTTAAATTAGCGCTTACCCATAGAACGACGAGTACCACGTGGTGGCATCCAAGTTCTATCTGCATACTGTTCAGGTTTCGGACGTACTTGGTTGTGTACAGCATCGCCTGCTTGGTTACTTTCATTCGGCATTGGAAATGGCAATTTCACCAAAGCCTTTTTCTGTTTTGGCTGTTGCTCAGTCATGATTCATTCTCGATATTTCGATTGCGGCTTATTATAAAGGATTTTTCTTGTTTCTTTCGAAAAAAGCTTCAATTGAATAAAACCGCAACAAGATCTTTCCTAAATTAAACTTTTTTACATCTAAAAATCCCCACATCCGCAAATTGCTTAATTTTTGCGATAAGATAGTGTGCTTTTTATTTTTAATCCCATAAGAGGAATATTGCCGTGGACGTACGTCTTTCTGATCGTGTCAATGCTATCAAACCGTCCCCTACACTTGCTGTAACTAATAAAGCTGCTGAGCTTAAAGCTGCTGGTAAGAACGTGATTGGTTTGGGTGCTGGCGAGCCAGATTTTGATACCCCTCAACACATCAAAGATGCTGCAATTGAAGCGATTAATAATGGTTTCACCAAATATACGGCTGTAGATGGTACTCCTGGGTTAAAAAAAGCAATTATTGCTAAATTAAAGCGTGATAATAATCTTGATTACCAACCTAACCAGATTTTGGTTTCTTGTGGTGGTAAGCAAAGCTTCTTTAACTTGGCACTAGCATTATTAAACAAGGGTGATGAAGTGATCATCCCTGCGCCATTCTGGGTAAGCTATCCAGATATGGTCATTATTGCTGAAGGTACGCCTGTTATCGTGAAATGTGGCGAAGAGCAACGTTTTAAAATTACACCTGAACAATTAGAAGCAGCGATTACTCCTAACACTCGTTTAGTGGTATTAAACAGCCCATCTAACCCGACAGGTATGATTTACAGCAAAGCTGAATTAGAAGCTTTAGCTGAAGTTTTACGTCGTCATCCGCAAGTATTTGTTGCATCTGACGACATGTATGAACCAATTCGTTGGGAAGATGAGTTCTACAATATTGCAACTGTTGCACCTGATTTATATGACCGCACGATTGTTTTAAATGGTGTTTCTAAAGCATATGCAATGACAGGTTGGCGTATTGGCTATGCAGCCGGCCCAGCAAAAATCATTGGTGCAATGAAAAAAATCCAGTCTCAATCAACTTCTAACCCGACTTCAATTTCGCAAGTTGCTGCTGAAGCTGCGTTGAATGGTCCACAAGATGTTTTAAAACCAATGATTGAAGCGTTTAAACGTCGTCATGACTTAGTGATTAATGGCTTAAACGACATCAAAGGTATCTCTTGCTTACCTGCTGATGGCGCTTTCTACGCGTATGCAAACATTCGCCCTCTTATTCGTGCAAAAGGCTTAAAATCTTGCACAGAATTCTCTGAGTGGTTACTTGAAGAAACTGGCGTAGCGGTCGTTCCTGGTGATGCATTTGGTTTAGGTGGTTTCATGCGTATTTCATATGCAACAGCTGACGAAGTACTTGTTGATGCTTTAGCACGTATTAAAAAAGCTGCTGAATCAATCGAAGGCGTTGATGCTGCAATTGCATCTATCGAAGCTGAGAAAGCATAATTATTAGTTATAAATCCCAAAAGGAAGTTTTTATTTAAAACTTCCTTTTTTATTACTTTGATTTTTATAATTTTTCATAATTATTATAAAGTGAAATACAATATATTTGGTCAGCCCATTAATTTCAACCTTTCTCTTTTTATAGTAAAATAATAAATTAAGATAAAATGTATCATTCATTTAAATAAATCTTCCGTTATTAAAACACTTTGAGTAAAAGAAATGACAGCTTGGCAAAGATTAGGAATAGAACCAACAGATAACCAGAGAGAAATAAAAAAGGCGTATGCCAAACAACTAAAGTTAATCGATCAAGATACCCAGCCAGAAGAATTTATTCTTCTTAGAGAAGCATTAGAAACTGCTCAATTCGAAGCAGAACATTTAATATATGAAAATGAGGATTTGGATAACTCATCCTCTATATTTGAAGAAAATAATTCTTTTAATGACCAAAATTTAAATTCAGATGACTTAAATGATCAAACACTTGAAAATAAACTTAAGAGACTAAAACATCATATTGCTATTCAAGACATTAACTTTAATATACGTGATGAATTAATACATTTTAATAATGAAATTGAAGCATATAAAGATAAAAGTATTAGCAGCCATTTCAGAGATCAAATTTTAGATCTATTAAGAAAAAATGATCTTGATGATTTTTGTTATATCTTTACAGAAAAAGATGCTGAAAATATTGTCACAAACCATCAGAAAATAATTGAAAAAGAGAAAACCGAATATTCTGTTTCCAGTAACGAATGTATTCAATCAGATGCACTTAGTATTCCAGTAATTCTTGAGGAAGTTAGCAATGCACTATGGAATAAAGATATTAGCGATATAACATTCGATAAATTCAATTATTTACTTAGTCAACAATATGATATTCCTCTTAGTCAACAAATAGAAATAAAAGATCAACTCCAAGCCCCTTTAGCAGAAATTGAAATTGATGATCTACAACCCGAATATTTTCGGTTTCTAGAATTGTGGCATGAAACTTATCCTGATGATATTCATCAATATAATCCATCTTATTACTCAAGCTTATTACAGGAAAAATTAAATAGTTTTTTATCTCGATACAAACTCTTAAAAAAGTTACCTAATGAACATTTTGAATTATTAAATGAACTTTCTGGTGAAAAAAAATTTCATCCATTAAAAATGCTCAAATTAAGAAAAAGTTTAAATAAAATTTCAAAAAACTATAGTACAGTTGAAGTTATTGATAAGTTACAGCTTTCTATCACCCAAACTAACCCTAATTACTTATTTCTAAAAAGTTTAAGCAATTTTTGGAAATTTACTATAATAAATATTCTATTTATAACTATAACCTTTCTCTTTTTTAATTCCCTTATAGCTCCAGATAATCAAATTATAGTAAATTTATTAATTACAGTCTGCATTAGTCTGTTATATATATTTATACTACAACCTATATTAAATACCAGAATTTTAGGTCACCCTGGTTATGAAAGAACATTGGGCTATTATCTTAAATATTGGTGTTTAAGTGGATTTATTCTCTGCAGTTTGACCCCTTGGCTTCCAGATTTACCCCATCAACTTCTAAGTTATGGATGGTTTATATCTACAACTATACTACTGAGTGCTTTGCTGCTAGATGCAACACCATATATGAATAGATTAGAGCAAAGTGCATTTATTAATATCGATAAATGGATAATTAATATCGGTTTAATCTCTCTTAGTATTTTTCTTATTTCTGTCTTTTTTATTATTGGTGAACCTAATCATATCTGGTTCATAATTTATAGTCTGATCCCGATCTGTTTCTTATTTTACCCAGAATCTTTCCGCCCTCTCTTCTATATTTTTGGATACAATAAAGAAGATACCAACTTAACAGATAAACAAATAATGTATAGAAGTATTGGTATTATCTTCTTTAGGCTATTCTGGGTTTTTGGCTTTAGCTATTTATTTATAAAATCTTCCTCACAACCTTTTATGTATGCTGCAGGCTTGATTCTAGGAAGTATATTAATAACCGGATTTAGTGCCAAGAATCTCTCTTCTACAATTAAATATTTAACCTACATCGCCTTATGTATAGCAACGTTATACACCATACTCTTCCCTTTGATATTAATTTATTATTTATATCAAAGCTATCAAGCAAAAAAAATCATTTTATCTAGCTGCTAAAAATATCCCCTTGTATGTATCTAACAAAGAATTCATACAAGGGGATATAAATTAATACTCTTCAAACAAACTTAAATCTTCAATTTCATTAAGAAAAGCTTCGAAATGTTGTTGTGCCTCACGTATTTGTCTTGGATCTTGCAGATTTAGAATATAATTAAATTGTTGTGTTCGCTCTCCAATCTGTAAACGTAGATCTCCTGTATATTCACTAAATAAACGCTCTGCTCGTAATAATAAGCTCTTATTCATTAAAGTATCACGAGGATGTATTTTCAATTCCTGCAACTGTTGACGGGCCTGCTCTATTTGTTCCGTACTCATTACATTTTGATGATTAACAATCACTTTTTGGAGCTTTTCTCCTGTGCTTGGAACTTCTATATCAACTTCTAAAATACCATTTGGATTATAAGAGAATCGCACCTCAATAGATAAATAGTCATTATTTGGAGGTAAAGGCACATTGAGCTCACCTAAAAAAATGTTTTCTTTACACAGTCGATGTTCGCCCTGATAAATCTTAACAATAATTTCTCTCTGCCCTTTATTCATCGCAGTATACGTATTTACCTTACTGGCAGGAATTACAATATTGCGCTCTAAGATAGGTGAAAACTGCTCATCATTTTCCACTGCAATCCCTAAACTAAATGGGCAAACATCTGTTAAAACAATTTCTTTTAAAGATACATCTTTTGCTTTTAAACCTGCTTGTACACACGCACCACGTACAATTGCTTCATCAGGTTGGACACTTGTCGATGGAAAACGACCAAATAATTTTGTTACTAATTTGCGAACAACTGGAATACGTGTCGCACCACCTACCATAATAATCTGGTCAACCTGTTGAGGCAGGACTCTAGCATCTCTCAAGGCACGCTCTAGTGGGCGGCGTAATCTAAGCAGTAATGGTTCGGCCCATACTGCGAATTCTTCTTGAGTAATTTCTAGGGTGGCCTCCTTATCTTCCCATTTAAATATTAAATCTGTTTTCGCTTCTTTACTTAAAACATGAAGACTATGTTGTGCTCTAGCTCTTAATGCTGTTTCAATATCAAATGGAATAGTATTTTCAGTATAGCCAAAAATAGTTGCATGCTGTTTCCAGTATTGTTTCATTAACAACTGAACAAAGTCATCTCCACCTAAATAGTTATCTCCTGCACTAGCTCGCACCTCAGTGATGCCATCAAACAACTCAACAATTGAGACATCAAAGGTTCCCCCTCCTAAATCAAAAATCAGGAAACAACTATCCTGCGTTTGCCCTAAACCATATGCTAGAGCAGCTGCAGTAGGTTCATTAATGAGTCGACTAACTTTTAAACCCGCAAGTTCTGCAGCAGATATAGTGGCTTGACGTTGGATATCGTTGAAGTAAGCAGGCACCGTAATCACGGCTTCCTCTACTTCACATTGCAAAGCCTGCTCCACATCCTGTTTAAGAGATTTTAATATCAATGAAGACAATTCAACTGCTGAAAAGCTCTGCTGACCTAATTTTAATCTTTTTGAGGTACCCATTAACCGCTTAAAACTAGTTAATACCTCTTTACCACGACTTCTTAACTCTAATGCAGCTTGTCCAATTAAGATTTGCCCTTGCTCATCCAATGCAATAGCTGAGGGAGTAGTTTTCATACCATAAGGATTATTAATAAGTTTGGACTGACCATTTTCAAAAATACCAACTAGTGAGTTACTGGTTCCAAGATCAATTGCTATAAGAGGTTTAGTATCTATCATTTTCTATCAATAATTTAAAAGTATTAATTTTAAAATTATTTTATTCGATTTAATAAATATTGGCGAGATTTAGTTACTCTTAAGACTAACTGATTTAATTTTATTTTATTAAGAATGTTTAAAAGTAATTATTTTAATTACATAGTTTTCCTGAAATATTATTTACCTTTTAAATTATAAAAGTAAGACTTTTTCCTACAATCGGAAGTCTTCTCAATAATTTTTACTCCAACTATTTCTTTTTTCCTGAAAACACTAATTTTTAGCAATTAGTTCTATACCCAATTCTAATTTCATATTTCTTTGAAAATTAACTTAAAAATTTAAAAAAGGCCTCAAAATTGAGGCCTTTTTATAATTAAATTATTCCAAATTAAATAAAGCTGCCACCTCAGCCTCAGTCAGTTTTTTTGTATCATTCTGAAAATTATAAAAATCAGGTTTTGAATCAATAAAAATTTCCATATCTAATTTCAAATCTTTTACTGGTTCATTTAAAGAAAACACATTGATATTGCAGTAACTTTGATCTTTTGTTCTCCAAAAAATTGTTGTTCCACAAGCGTTACAAAAGCCTCTTTCACCCCATTCAGAAGAGTTAAATACACTAAGATGCTTTTGCTGAATAAACTTTAAACTACCTTTAACTACATCAACTGTCATAATGACACCACTGGTTTGTCTACGACACATCGAGCAATGGCAAACATGTACATCATGATTTTTTAATTCAACTTCGAAAGTTGTTTCACCACATAAACACTGTCCGTTCATTATTATTTTCCACAAAAAGTTTATATTTTTAGGGTTATAAAATATTCTGCTCAACCAAATTTTACAAGTTTATAAACTATAAGTGACCTATCTTTCTATTCATCCCAACTTGACAATAATTAATTTAACGCCTAATTTAACATCAAGTTCCATTTTAGAACTTTAATAACTGAAGGACTCAAAAAATGAAAAATCCTATGGAAATGACAGGCCTCGAATTTTTACAAGCCATGATTGAAGGTCATATTCCACCTGCCAGTATTAGCAAAACTATTCCAATGCAATCTACTGAGATTTCAGAAGGATCTGTAACTTTCAAAGCACAAGCAGATCATAATCACTTAAATCCTTTAGGTGGCGTACATGGTGGTTTTGCTGCAACTGTTCTAGATTCAGTGACTGGCTGCGCTGTACATACCATGCTACCTGCTGGTGTGGGTTATGGAACCATAGATCTTAATGTGAAAATGTGCCGTCCTCTTCCACAAAATCAGGTTTTAATTGCTACAGGTAAAGTGATCAATTTAAGTAAAAATTTAGGTATTTCCGAAGGAAAAATTACTGATGAAGAAGGCAAACTTTATGCTTATGCAACAGCAACCTGCATGATTATTCGACCATAAAAACCAAGGCAGCTTTAAACGGCTGCCTTTTTCATTAAGTAAGGAATATCTGGGCGGTCACAAGTTTTCGCAACCACATAAGGTGCCCAAATATTCTTAAGTTGAAGCTCTATCACTTTATGATGCTGAGTAGACCAGGCTAAAACTTTATTTTTACCTAGGAATAATTCTCCTTCGAGCTGGAAAATATAGAGAGGTTTAGATTGATCTACTACCTTGGAACACTTTAAAACTTTCAATGAAGTATGCACATCCCATTTTGAACTAAACCAGAGTTGTAGTAAGTCACCTAAGTACAAATCTTGTTTTTTAAATGGAAAAGCATCGATCCATGCATCTTCTACAGGTGTGTAATAAGATTCTGGTTGATTTAAAATATTGAGATAATTGCGTTGATAAAAATCAAAATTAGAAAAAATAGAAGCAACAGTAAGTGTTTTCATACTTATCTCCGATTTAGCCATTTTAGTGCTGGCAAGTTGGTTTAAATCCACACTGTTTGGATTACTCCAAACGCTTGTTCTTTTCTGAATCTAGCAATTGAATTTTCAAAGCGCAAGTAATTTATGATCTCACCTTTCAACTGGTCAAATAAAAAGCATACAACACAAAAATGAATGAAACATGACGATTTTTACTTGACCCTTGTCAAAATCTCCTTATAATCGCATGCAGAT